>NZ_JBZXVN010000042.1:0-147798 GCF_058892305.1 Pelagimonas sp. | reverse complement strand
CCAATGCACAGGCCTTCGACCTGATGGAACATCGGTGTGTGCGTCTGGTCGTAATCGGCGCGATAGACACGGCCGGGTGCGATGATGCGGATCGGCGCGCCTTGCGCTTCCATCGAGCGGATTTGAACCGGCGAGGTATGGGTGCGCAGGATATGCGGCGGGCGATCGTCGCCCTCGGCGCGGTTCATATAGAACGTGTCCATCTCGGCGCGGGCCGGATGGTGGCTTGGGATGTTGAGCGCGTCAAACACGTACCAATCGGTGTCGATCTGCGGGCCTTCGGCCACGGCAAAGCCCATGTCGGCAAAGATCGCGCTGACTTCTTCGGTGACCTGTGAAATCGGATGGACCGACCCTTGCCTCTGGGGGCGGGCTGGTAGCGTCACATCAAGCCATTCATTCGCCAGACGAGCATCCAACGCCGCATCGGCCAAAGCCGCCTTTTTCGCCGCAAGCGCTGCGTTGATCTCATCCTTGAGGGCATTGAGCGCCGGGCCGGCAACTTGGCGTTCTTCGGGTGTCATTTTACCTAATGAGCGCATTTGCAGGCTGATCTCGCCCTTCTTGCCAACGGCCTGCACCCGCAGCTCTTCGAGCGCGGCCTCATCGCCAGCGGTGTTGATAAGGTCGAGATATTTGGTTCTCAGATCATCCATGTCACGGCTCCAGAATACGCCTGAGACGGGTTACAGAGGCAGGCCGCAAGTGGCAAGGGTATTCAAACGAAGATTGCTCCTTGGGGCTAAGGATATGCGACACTGGCCAAACGCCGTTTGGTGCCAGCACAGGTTCAAAGCACAACCTCAAAACCCCAAAGCACGGGTACTGAGCAGTTCGTAACGGCGGATGATGGCTCAGCCAGCCCCCTTCGGCATTGGGAGTGCCCCGGTTTTATAAGGTGTCCAATCCTCTATCTCAGGGTAAAACTGTTGTCGCCAGTCCCGTACTTTGGGGTTGAACACCCGGCGCCAAAGCGGTGGACACATCGCTAGAAATGTCATCGGCGGATAACCTGTTGGCAGCATCGGAACCTCAGTTTCCTTGTAAACCTGAAGCAGCGGAAAGCGCCGCATTGGATGCAAATGATGATCCGCGTGACGCTGCAAGTTGATCAGCAATAGTCCAGAAATATGATGGGCAGAGTCCCAGCTGTGATGAGCCTGGACAGGTTCATATTTGCCCTCGCCCAAGTGTTTTCGGGTCAAGCCGTAGTGTTCAACATAGTTGGTAAGTTCAAGCTGCCATATTGCGACAAATGCCTGAAACGCAAAAAGCCCGACACCTATCGCACCGCCAATGGCATAAGCCAAAAGTAGGAAAAATCCCTGCACCGCAGCATATTTCCAAATCGGATTGCTGTGATGCCAGGGGCTGCGCTTTGCGCGGGCAAGTTTTGCCGTTTCGGCCCGCCATGCAGACCCGGGACCGTGTGCGAGAATGCGAATAAACGCGCGTAAAAAACCTTCGTTGTAGCGGGCGGTGACCGTATCGCGAGGCGTGCCCACAAAGGGGTGATGGACCAGTAGATGCTCAGTTCGAAAGTGCCCGTACAGCACAAGCGCCATCAATAGATCACCAAGATTTCGCTCCATCCAACTAGATTTGTGAAACAACTCATGGGCATAGACGATACCAACCGTGCCGGTGGTGACACCGATAGCGAATAGGATGCCCAAGCTTTCCAAGGGTGAATAATCGGCGACCTTGGTCACATAATAGAGCGTTCCGAAGACCATGGAAAACTGGATGGGAAACCAAATGAGTGTCAAAAGGCGGAACCAAAACAGGTCTGAGTCTGGGGTGTTTGGATCGGGATTGCAGAGATTCTTTCCGAAAACGGCGTCTAATATTGGCATCAAGACCCAGCCGTAAAAAGGTACCAAGGCAATTGCCCATCCGCCGTTTATCACGGCCAATAGGATCAAGGGCACAAAGGTCAATGTCAGCCAATACGGCCACGCCCTCAGGCGTCCATTTTGAATCTGCGGAGCTGTGTCCATTCGTTCGGGTCCTTATTTGGCTAAGGGCGGGGGAATACGCGCAGGTAGATACCTTGGGCCGATCGCACGGTGAGGTGGGCGACCGGCACGGGGTCATCTGTGTCGGCCGGGACAAAGCGAAAGGCACGCACGAGCATCGACAACAACAAGGGGCCTTCGGCCATCGCAAAGCCAGAACCGGGACAAACGCGTGCTCCGGCGGAAAACGGGATGTAGGCCGAACGCAAACAGTCTTTGCCGTTTGGTGTGTCAAAACGCCGGGGGTCAAACTCATCGGGTCTGTCCCAAAGCCGTTCATGCCGATGCAGGTGCCAAGGGCTTAAGATCACCTGAGATCCTTTTGGAACCTTTCTGCCGCGGAATGTTTCCGGGCAAGCGGCTTCGCGGACATACATCGGCACAGGCGGGTAAAGCCGCATGGTTTCGCGAAAAACGGCGCGCGAGACACGCAACTTGGATAGGGTCGAGAAATAGATTTTATCCGGATTTATATGAGCTTGTGCCTCGGTGGCGACTTTTTCTTGCCACTCTGGGTAGCGAGCCAGCAAATAAAGCGACCAAGACAGTGCCGCCGCCGATGTTTCATGCCCGGCAAGAAAGAAAATGGCGACTTGGTCAATCATTTCTTTGGTCTCAAACAGCTTTCCGGTGTGGGGGTCAGGCGTGGTCATAATTTTGGTGGCTAGGTCATCAGGTGCAGTGCCATTGGAAATTTGCGTTGCGCGTACAGCCACCAATTGGCTGATCAGTTCCCGAATGGTTGCGGCGGTTTTTCGTGCTTTGCGGGATTGCGGGCGCGGGACCCAATTGGGCCATGGCAATAGCGCGGCGATATTGGCAACAGGTTGGCTTTTCTGGTGGTCGCGAAAGGCCGCAAAAGCGGAAAGAGCGACATCGTAGGTGATGGGAACCGAGAACAAGGTCCGAAAAATCACGTCCATCGCCACATGGCTCGTATGTGTTTCAATGTCGACTGGATTGCCGTCTGCAAGGTTGCCCAGCCGATCCACCGCAGCGACGCCGCTGTCCCACATCGCCGGGAAAATGGTCCGCAATCGCCCACCTTCAAAGGCCGGGTCAATTATTCTGCGCTGCCGGGCCCACAAAGCGCCATTTGAAATGAAAACTGAGTCCCCGAGAAGGGGTGTCAACCCGACGCGTATACGTTCAGATTTGGGAAAATCCATAGGCCTTGACCTAAGAGCCAACTCGACCAAGGTTGGGTCGTTGCACAAAAAAGAGCGAAAAAACGGTGTCCTCATCTCTGCCATCCATGCGCGATATAGATGGGCCGGTTGCGCCGAGAGAATGTCTTTTCGGAAAAGACGTATATAGCTCAAGAGTGTGACCTTGGTTTTGCGCGCATTGGGTTTGGGCGGAATATTCGGCCGTGCTGTTTTTAACGTGTCGAGCAAAACGAGGCGTCCTTTGCCAAGTACAGGTGTCTTCGGAACTGACATGGCAAGGGAGTAGCGTCATTGACGATCGTCAAAATGGTTTGGCAACTGATTGTTCCCAAAAAGAGGTCGGCAATGCCCTTCAGGGCACGTCGACTTGTTTGCGAAAGTGCTATAAAACACGCCCGTAGGTGCAAAACTCGGGAGCAGCATTTGGATCCGTTGCGTGCAAAGCATCCATGTGGAAAATGTGCTTTCTATTCTGATAGTGTTTGGCAACCGGTTGCGCATGCGTCGGTCAAATTTCTGACGCGTGGCTTCAAACGAAAAGACCTCGCTCAGGGGGCATTGGCTTATGGGCAGGGCGAAGACAACAAAGGTGTGTTTTGCGTGTCGCGTGGGTTGGTAGCCTTGCGAAGCCTGCAAGAGGATGGGTCTTCAACCTTGCTTCGCCTCGCTTACCCCGGGGATGTTATTGGTTTTCGGTCGTTTCTACGATCTGGCCCGCATCAAACTGAAGCTGTGGCAATTGTTCCATCTCGTCTTTGTGTTGTTTCGCAACGCGATGTTAGCCATTTGGTAAAGACAAGCCCAGAAGTTTTGGCCCGTCTAGCGACGCGTTGCGTGGATGAAATCGATCATAGCCATCAACAGATAATTGCCATGGCAACTAAGTCAAACAAAGAGCGGCTGGCGCAGTTTTTGGTGTCTTTACTAGACCGGTACGGCGAACGAGTGGACAATAATATTCAAATGCATTTGCCGTTGTCCCGCAAAGATTTGGCCGATCTAATCGGTGTTCCACAAGAAACCTTATCGCGTCTTGTTGGCCGCCTCCAGAAGGACGGGTATTTTTCGATCTCTGGGCGCCATGTGTCGGTGCCGACCTCCCATACCTTGCAGTGGTTTCGGGATTAGACCGACGCAAAAGGGCTGGGAAACGGTCGTGTTAGATACCCAAACACCGTTTCGTGTCCGACATCAAAAGACATATCATGCAGCGGCATGCCCTTGGGTTTTTCGTAGTTTGAATTGCGATATGAGGTGTGACAACGAACGGGCATCACCATCCAGTCTATGACTAGATTGATTGGATTGTTGTGCCATCGCAGCGTTTTCTTGGGTAACTCGATCAAGATGTGTCACGCTGGCATTAACGTCCGTTAGGCTGCTTGCTTGCTGGATTGTGCCGTTTGTTATTGTCGACATCAGGCGGGAAATATCACCGATTTGGCCCACAATTTCGCCCAGTGCTACTCCGGCGTTGCCAACCAATTTCACGCCATGATCGACCTGTTCCGTACTGTTCCCAATCAGAGCTTTGATCTCTCTTGCCGATTCCGCTGATTGCTGGGCAAGCGCCCGGACTTCCGACGCCACAACTGCAAAGCCGTTGCCGGCTTCTCCTGCTCGCGCGGCTTCAACTCCGGCGTTTAAAGCCAGAAGATTTGTTTGGAAGGCGATATTGTCGATGACACCAATGATTTGATTGATATGGCTTGCGCTGTTTTCAATTTCGTTCATGGCTTCGACAGCGCTTTGGACAACATGCCCACTGTTCTCAGCGCCCTCTTTGGCTTTTAGGATACTGGTTTCTACGGTTTTTGTTCCCTCTGCTGCCGAGGCGACACTATTTGTCAATTCTTCTAGGGCGGCCGCAGCTTCTTCTAGTGTGGCGGCTTGGCTTTCAGTTCGATTTGACAGCTTATCAGACGCGCGTGCGGCCTCATGAGACCCGCTTTGAATACCGATTGCGACATTGACGACTTTCTCCATTGTGGAATTCAAAGTCTCAATCGTTCGATTGAAATCGTCTTTCAATTTTGCGTGGCTTGATGGGAAGTCTTCCGAGATTTCACAGGTCAAATCACCATCCGCAAGCAATGCCAGATTTTCGGTCAGAACTGAAACAATGCGTTCCGATTGTTCTTGGTTGCTCTGTGCTTGCATTTGCGCGTCTTGTGCGATTTCTGCATTTGCAACAGCTTCTTGCCGTTTGGTTTCCACCTCAACATCAGCGGCTTGTTTTTTGAGGATGTTCGCCAACAGAATGCTGGTTTCCATGACCACGATGACGGCATGCATGACCGTTCGGCCAAGATTGCTTGTCAATGTTCCGTCGGGGTAAACCAGCGCTGGAAAAAGAACCGTCAAGGATAAGTGATGGACCGCAATCACAGCTGCGGTGAAAAACAGTGCCTTGGCGTTATAGAGTGTTGATGCAACCGCGATCGCCACAAAGTACAACATATGAGAATCGATTTGCCACGGGTGTCCAACAAAGGAAATTGTCAGCAAAACACAATGCGCAACAAACGTGAACGCAATGACATAGGGCGCAATCGTATTGGGCATGCGGCGTGCAACAAACGTGAGACATGAAACTGTGACGCTGGCAGCAGCAAATAGCCACCAAGCGATCGCCGGATTTAGAAACACTGACACGAGCATAGGCCAAGGTGCCATTGCCAAACTTGCCAAGAGTTGAAGTTTGAACTCAGTGTCGCCGGATGGCGTGTTTAAACCTTTGGTGAACATAGGTTTGCGACCCTTTTTCCGTCCAATAGAAACCAAGCCCCGCTTGCCCTGAGGTTGATCAGGTCTTGAGCAGAGTCAATCACGGTCAAGCCGCCAAGTGGTGCGCGGACAGGGTACGTTTCGCTAAGTCCAGATTGCGCAATCACATCAGAAGCTTGAGGCCCCCAAGGGTAAGAGACAACCAAAACGAGGTCAGAGTCTTGGACTCCTGTACCCGCGAGAATGATCGCAAAGGCAGACAGGCTAAGCATCAATGATGCGCCTAGCGTTGCCAGTATGAGGCCAACCGTTTTCATGTGGTTAGGCTTAGAGAGCAGGTCTTAATTTTACATGACCTGAGGTGTCATCCGGGGCACAAAAATTGGCCGCTTTTCGGACAATTATCTTGAAAGACTCGTCAATTCTAAATGGGGCTAAAGGGCGGCCCAATCGTTATACCGGTACTGTTTTGGTGCGCGCGGACCGGGGGTGGGCAGGCGCGGTGCGTCTTGGGTTGGTTGGTTATGTTTATCAGCCATTGTCTTGTCCTCCTGACTACCAAGGTGGGGGCAAAACGGTCGTCTGTGTAGTCATGTTTCACTTACCTGTCAGGGATGTGAGCACAGCGTGACAGACAAGAAAAAGGCCGGAACACAACTGCTCCGGCCTCGTTAGTTTCGATACGAAAGGCCGATTAGGCCAGTTCGATGTCCGATGCGCTTTCGCGACCATCACGGCCAGAGCGCAGCTCGTAAGAAACCTTTTGGTTGTCTTGCAGGCCGGTCAGGCCGGAACGCTCAACAGCCGAGATGTGAACAAAGATATCTTTGCCACCATCGTCGGGTGCGATAAAACCATAACCTTTGGTGGTGTTGAACCACTTTACGGTACCTGTTGCCATGTCATGTTCCCTTCAGGGTTGGTGCTGCCCACGGAGTTGCGGCAGCCCGGCATCGTCGTCTTTGTCGAGACTGGTGCCGGATAGGGAAACAGTGGTCGAGGTAGAGAGTAGCGCGAATTGTATGCCAGAGAATCCCTGTTCTGTAAAGGGATACGCACATCTCAGGCGGGTGGCCAACAACGTTTGAAAGTTGAATAGTCGGTAAAAAATGGGGCTGGTCAAAGGGTGGAAAGACAAGAATTCAACCGATGCGGGATTCGATCGTTGTTGTCTTGGAGGTGAAGGCGGGCCGGTTTGCGCATGCCAACATATCGCATTCCGGCCCACCTGAAATCAGCGGACGAACTTTTTGAATTTGACCCGCGTCGGTTCCAAAGCGGCCTCGCCAAGGCGACGCTTCTTGTCTTCTTCGTAGTCCTCAAAGTTGCCTTCGAACCATTCCACATGTGCCTCACCTTCAAAGGCGAGGATGTGAGTACAAATCCGGTCGAGGAAGAAGCGGTCGTGCGAAATGACAACCGCGCAACCGGCAAAGTCGGTCAGGGCATCTTCGAGCGCACGGAGGGTTTCAACGTCCAGATCGTTGGTCGGTTCGTCGAGGAGCAGAACGTTGCCACCAGACTTCAACAAACGTGCCATGTGAACGCGGTTCCGCTCACCACCCGACAGTTTGCTGACCGGTTTCTGTTGATCACCGCCCTTGAAGTTGAACGACGAACAATAGGCGCGTGAATTGACCTCGGCATCGCCAAGTTTGATGATCTCAGCACCGCCGGTGATGGCCTCCCAAACGGTTTCGCCATCGATCAGATCGTCGCGCGATTGATCCACATAGGACAATTGCACCGTGTCACCCAATTCAATCGAACCACCATCGGGCGTTTCATTTTCTGTCAGCATTTTGAACAGTGTCGATTTACCCGCGCCGTTCGGACCGATCACACCGACAATGCCACCGGGGGGGAGGCTAAAGGTCAGATCTTCGATCAACAGTTTGTCGCCCATGGCTTTTTTGAGGTTCTCGACCTCGATCACCTTGGACCCAAGACGTGGACCGTTGGGAATAATGATTTGTGCGCGGCCAACCTTTTCGCGCTCGGATTGGCCGGCCATCTCTTCATAGGCTGCAATACGAGCCTTGGATTTGGCCTGACGGGCCTTGGCACCCTGCTGCATCCATTCCAATTCGCGTTCCAGCGTCTTTTGCTTGGATTTGTCTTCGCGGGCCTCTTGCGCCAAACGCTTGGCTTTTTGGTCAAGCCATGCGGAGTAATTGCCTTCGTAGGGGATGCCGCGGCCACGGTCCAATTCCAAAATCCAACCGGTGATATCATCGAGGAAATAGCGGTCGTGGGTGATGATCAGGATGGTGCCTTTGTATTCGATCAGGTGGTTTTGCAACCATGCGATCGTTTCGGCGTCCAAGTGGTTGGTCGGTTCGTCGAGCAACAACATATCAGGCGCTTCGAGCAATAGCTTGCACAAGGCAACCCGGCGCTTTTCACCCCCAGAGAGATTGGCCACATCAGCGTCATCAGCCGGACAGCGGAGCGCTTCCATTGCGACGTCGATCTGACTGTCGAGATCCCAAAGGTTCTGGGCGTCGATCTCATCCTGGAGCTTGGCCATTTCGTCGGCGGTTTCGTCCGAGTAATTCATCGCCAACTCGTTGTAGCGATCAAGAATGTCTTTCTTGGCCTTCACACCCAGCATGACATTGCCGCGCACATCTAGGCTTTCGTCCAGCTGAGGTTCTTGCGGAAGGTAGCCGACCTTGGCCCCTTCTGCGGCCCAAGCCTCGCCCACAAAGTCCTTATCGATTCCCGCCATGATTTTCATCAGCGTCGATTTACCGGCACCGTTGACCCCGACGACCCCGATTTTTACACCGGGAAGGAAGCTTAGCCGGATGTTTTCAAAACATTTTTTTCCACCCGGATAGGTCTTGGATACACCATCCATGTGATAGACATACTGGTAAGACGCCATGGGTCATTGCTCCGCTAAGAAATTCGTGTTGTCCGCCGGAGTAGCGCGTTGTGAGGTCCGGTGCAATCGACCAGTGTTTTGCCCAAGTCCCGGCGGTGGGTCCTGTGCGTTAACCATTAATTCGATGTAAAGGTTTCCTTGGTTTTTTGGGCAACGTCACGGCCCCGTGGGGCCCTAAAAGGCGTGAGCGGAGATCGAATTGTTTGTCGCCGAACCCGAAAAACGACCCAAACCCAAACCTCCCTTTGGAGGCCTAGGGCGGCTGTTATTGGCCGTCGCTTTGCCGATGTTTTTGCTATCCATGCTTTTTTCAGGGCTGGGGTTGTGGCTGACGTGGCCTGATCCGGCGTCCTTCACGGATGCTGCGCGGCCTGTGTTGGCCCAACAACGGCATATCTTTGTGTTTACGTCTTTGCCTGTCGTTTTGTTGGCCCTCTTAGGGCTTTTTTGTTGGCGAGAAGCGCGTCGCAACTCCGTTCAGGTCGCGGCATTGACGCGTGATATGGCAGAACTTGTGCGTAATGAAGGAGGGGACATGTCGCTTGTTGATGTCGGGGCTGGCGATTTGAAAACTGTCTATAGTGAATTGAAAAGCCTTCTGGAATCCAATCGAGGCAAAGCTAAGGAAACCCAAGATTGGGCAACGGATATGGCGATCGTCATGGAGCAATTGGGCGGCGGTTTGCGCAAATTGTCGGCCGGCGATCTCGAATGTCAATTGACCGATCCGATGACGGCAGACTACGAACCTTTGCGCGCGGATTTCAACCAAACCGTTGATGCCTTGGCCACGATTATTGCCGAACTGGCAGTGAGTGCCGAATCCATTGATCGCGATGCTACAATGCTAAGTGAAGGCGCAGACAACCTGTCAATTCGCACGGAAAATCAAGCCGCGACTCTTGAGCAAACCGCCGCCGCGATGGAGCAAATTACCTCTAGCGTGACCTCCACCGCCGATAGAGCCGGACGGATTGTCACCGCGATGTCGCATGCGAGAGACAAGGCGCAATGCGGAGAAGCGGTGCGTGGGCGTGCGGTCGACGCCATGAGTGCGATCGAGACATCTTCGGTGAAAATTTCCCAAATCATTCAAGTTATCGAGGAAATAGCCTTTCAAACCAACCTTTTGTCGTTGAATGCCGGGGTTGAGGCCGCGCGGGCCGGAGATGTGGGGCGGGGCTTTGCTGTGGTTGCCGCTGAGGTGCGTGCGCTTGCTCAACGATCCTCTGATAGTGCCTCAGAAATCCGAGAATTGATTGAAGAATCCAACAATAATGTCAGCAACGGGGTGATCTTGGTGTCTGAGATGGGCCAGTCGATCGAAGACATCCTCGACGGAGTTACGCAAGCGACGACAAGTGTAGAAAACATCGCCTCCGGCGCATCAGAGCAGGCAACGGGCCTTTCAGAAATCAACAATGGCATCACTCTGTTGGATCAAGTTACCCAGCAAAACGCGGCCATGGTTGGCGAGAGTGCGGCCGCTGGCCGTGCGCTGCGGGATAAGGCGGTAAATATTCGGGCGTTGGTGACGCAATTTCAGGTGCGAGCCCCAGGGCACACTGCCAACCGCCACGCGGGCCTTGAGTTCGACGATTGGAGCCAAGACGCGCCGCCGGCACCAAAGCGATCGGAACCGGCTGCGCAAAGGCGTGCAGCGGGCGGTCCCCCTCCCTGGCAGGATTTTTGAGGGACGCTTTTACCCATCAGGTTTGGATTCTTGAAGTTTTTGTGCCGACCCCCTATCCCCAACGCAATCGCGCGATAGGGGAAACACGACGTGGCGAAGTGGTCAGAAGGGGTAAACTTGGCACGCGGTTTGCGTGTGGGCGTTTTGGGCGGGTCTTTTGATCCACCGCATCAAGGGCACGTGCATCTCTCCCAAGAGGCGCTCAAGCGGTTCGATCTAGATAAAATTCTATGGCTTGTTAGCCCGGGAAATCCCCTGAAACCCAATCCTCCAGCCCCGATTGCAAAACGCATGGCGGCGGCGCGCGCGTTGATTGATCACCCTCGTATTGTGGTGAGCGACTTCGAAGAGAGACACCAAACCCGCTATACTTACGAGACATTAAGCGCCCTTAAATCCGTTTGGCCAGAGGTGAATTTCGTGTGGTTGATGGGGGCGGATAATCTGTTCCAGTTCCATCGTTGGGAGAATTGGCGCGGTATCATGATGACGATGCCGGTCGGGGTCTTGGCGCGGCCCAAATTGCGCATTGCGGCGCGGATGTCCGTGACATCACAGGTCTTTAGCGCCGCCCGTTTGCCAAGCAAACAGGCCCGACTTTTGGCATGTGGACCGGCCCCGCGCTGGAGCTTTGTGAATATGCCAATGTCCGGGGTCAGTTCGTCTCAAATTCGTGAAACTGGCACTTGGAACCACAGTGGCTAAGGCGTTTTTCACAAGGCAGTGAAGATTGCCCGCTTGCCCAACGCCGATGACTCAGCTTAGATCGTGATATGACCAAACAGATTTCAAGACGACTATTTTTGGGTGGCGCTGCCGGGTTTTCAATGGGCAGCATGGCGACGTCTCTTTGGGCCAACGCGCCAGAACGGTCTCTTAGGCCCGTCGCAAGAGCCGCGGACTTGCTCAAAGAGCTGCAAAAGCCGGCGGAGCAGTTGGTTGAGGCGGCAAAACTGGGCGGGCGTGTCGGGTTCGCTGTGGCCGATGTGGAAACCGGTAAGATACTGGAAGAGCGCGAACCAACATTGGGGCAACCGCCGGCCAGCGTTGCCAAGGCGTTAACCGCTGCGTTTGCCTTGGACGTCTTGGGGGCAGAGTACCGATTTGAAACCCGTGTTTTGGCGACCGGGGCGATTGTAGATGGCGTTGTTCAGGGGGATTTGGTGTTGGCGGGTGGGGGCGACCCTACGTTAGACACCAATGCCTTGGCAAACCTGGCCGCCAATCTAAAAGAGGCGGGAATCAAAGGCGTCAAAGGTGACTTCAAAGTTTGGGGTGGCGCTCTCCCGCATTTGCGCGACATCGACCAAAGCCAGCCGGACCATGTGGGATACAACCCTGCGGTGTCTGGGCTGAACCTGAATTACAATCGGGTTCACTTTGAATGGAAACGCGCAAATGGCAGCTACGCGGTAACGATGCAGGCGCGGTCAGACGCACATCGACCCAATGTCAACATGGCGCAGATGACCGTGATCGCGCGCGATGTGCCGATTTACACCTATGAAGATCGCGCCGGTGTCGACAATTGGACCGTTGCGCGTGGCGCTTTGGGCAAGGGCGGCGCGCGCTGGCTCCCTGTTCGTAAGCCCGAGATTTATGCCGGCGAGGTGTTTCAAAGCTTTGCACGGGCGCAGGGCATCAAACTCTCTGCTCCTATTGTGGCGGATCAAAAACCCGCAGGGGATGTTTTGGCCAAGGTGCAAAGTGCGCCGTTGTCACGCCTTCTGAAAGATATGTTGAAATGGTCCACCAATCTGACGGCTGAAGTTGTCGGATTGACCGCGTCCCAAAAACGCAGCGGTCGCGCCATGACATCTTTGGCAGGCTCTGCTGCGCAAATGAACGCATGGGCAAACGCGGTATTTGGATTGCAGTCGGTGGCCTTGGTGGATCATTCGGGTTTGGGCGAAAGCAGCCGGATTAGTGCGGGGGACATGATGTTAGCCTTGCAGCATTTGAGGAAATCAAACGAGCTGAAGCCCTTGCTTAAGCCGTTCAAAATGCTGGATGCAAAGCGCAAAGAGATCAAGGATCACCCACTTTCGGTACATGCCAAGACCGGGACCCTGAATTTTGTCAGTGGCTTGGCGGGATATGTGGACTTACCCGACGGGCGCGAATTGGTGTTCGCCATTTTCGCGGCCAACTTCGACAAACGTGCGGGGCTCAAGAAGTCGGAAAGAGAACGCCCGCCCGGCGGTCGCGAGTGGAACCGACGGGCGAAACGTTTGCAACAAGAGCTGATCGAGCGCTGGGGAATTGTCTATAGCGGCTGATCCAAACCGTTAGTTGTGAATGACAACTTTCATGTTTGATTTGCCGACGCGCTGGGTCAACTCAAATAGGCGTGCGGCGTGATCAGGGTGCAGGCGGACGCATCCCGCGGACGCGGGGCGCCCCAAGCGGCTAATCTGATTGGTTCCGTGAATGGCATAATTCCCACTGAAAAAGATCGAATAGGGCATCGGCGCGTTATTGTAGAGGCTGGATTTATGATAGCGGGACAGCCACTTGGCGCTCCAAGAGCCGCGCGGAGTGTATTTGCCTTTGCGTGCGGTTGAAACAGGCCAGCGGTAGGCAACCTTGCCATTGTGGATAACGGTCATCGTTTGTGATGAGACGTCAACCTTGGCAACAAGAGCGGCAGCAAAGCTTGTTGCGGGTAGCGCGAAAAGCATCGCGATGGTCAATAAAGTGGCGAAAATCCGGTTCATAATGTCCCTCCAGAAATCAAAGCAGCGTGGCAATAATGCCTGAGGGAACTATACGATAATGTTAACCTCAGGTCAGTCAGGGAAACCTGACCTGAGGGCTGAAACGTCTAAATATTGATGCGATGTGGCGTCAGATCGACATGTGTCGTGCGCGGGCACCGCGTTCAATGGCAGCGGCATGAAGCCGGTCGATGTTGAGCTCATAGCGGATTTCTTCAAGAAGACGCAGTTCGGATTCTTGCAAAGTGCCATCCGCGGCGGCCACATCACAGGCGAGCGCATAGGCGGTTTCGAACAAACGCTCGGGCAAGTCATTGCGAACCATACCGAAAAGCGCGTCCAACCCGTCTTCTTGTCCAAAAAGCTCGAACACCAACACGGACATTTCGCGGACGCGATCCGCGTCGTAGTTGGCGAAAACCGGTAAGTTGTTCACAGCCGAATCGATTTTGACCAATTCTGCGGTTCGGACGTTCTCATCCGAGGCGGAAATGGCAATCATTACTGCAACAAGGCAGTCCTGTGGACTAAGAGGATGTGGGGCATCAGACATAAAACCGGCCTTTCAAATATGCGGCGTTGCGGCGCAATTTATTGACCTGAGGGCGCAGGGGCAATAGGAAGCGGTCCGCAACCCTCAATTCAGGAGAATCTGATGTCCGATCTGCGCGACGCGGCGATGAATACTAAGGCCTGGCCCTTTGAAGAAGCACGCCGTCTGCTCAAACGGTACGAAAAGAAGCCACCTGAAAAGGGCTACGTGTTGTTTGAAACCGGCTATGGGCCGTCTGGATTGCCACATATCGGCACCTTTGGTGAGGTCGCCCGGACGACCATGATCCGCCGTGCCTTTGAGGTGATCAGCGATATTCCGACGCGTTTGATTTGTTTCTCGGACGATTTGGATGGCATGCGCAAAGTGCCCGGCAACCTTCCCAACCAAGACATGTTGGCCGAAAACTTGCAAAAGCCGTTGACCCAAGTGCCCGATCCATTTGGCACCCATGACAGCTTTGGCGATCACAACAACGCCATGCTGCGTCGGTTCTTGGACACGTTTGGGTTTGAGTATGAATTCATCTCGGCGACCGAGTTTTACCAGAGCGGCCAGTTTGATGAGATTCTGCTGCGGGCCTGTGAACGTTATGATGACGTGATGAAAATCATGCTCAAATCGCTACGTGATGAGCGGGCCGCGACCTATTCGATATTCTTGCCGATCCACCCGGAAACCGGGCGGGTTTTGTACGTACCGATGAAAAACGTTGATGCGGCCAAGGGCGAGATCACCTTTGACGACGAAGACGGCAAGGAGTGGACGTTGCCGGTGACCGGTGGCAACGTCAAGTTGCAATGGAAGCCGGACTTTGGCGCGCGCTGGGCGGCTCTTGGCGTTGATTTCGAAATGTATGGCAAGGACCACAGCACCAACACGCCAATTTATGACGGTATTTGTCGGGTGCTGGGCGTGAAGCCACCTGAGCATTTCACCTATGAGTTGTTCTTGGACGACAAAGGTCAGAAGATTTCGAAATCGTCTGGCAACGGGATTTCGATTGATGAATGGCTAACCTATGCCAGCACCGAAAGCCTCAGCTACTTTATGTACCAAAAGCCAAAAACGGCTAAGCGTATGTATTTTGACGTTATTCCAAAGGCGATGGACGAATACCATCAGCAGTTGCGTGCCTATCCGACCCAAGAGCTTAAGGCGCAGGTCAACAACCCAGTATGGCACATCCATAACGGGAATGTTCCCGAGTCAAAAATGGTTGTGCCGTTCTCGATGTTGCTGAACCTTGCTTCGGCCGCCGGTGCAGAAGACAAGGATGCGATGTGGGGCTTTATCCGTCGTTATGCGCCGGATGCGACGCCAGAAACCCATCCTGATCTGGATGCCGCTGCGGGCTTTGCGGTCAAGTACTATGAGGACTTTGTCAAACCTTCCAAGGTCTTCCGCGCCCCGGATGAGCAAGAGCGCAAGGCGATCGAAGACTTGGCAGAACGGCTTCGCTCCTATGATGGTGAGGTTAGTGACGAAGCCTTGCAAACCCTCGTTTTCGCGGTGGGCAAAGAGCATGAGTTCGACCCGCTGCGCAACTGGTTCAAAGCGTTGTACGAAGTGCTTCTTGGCCAAAGCCAAGGGCCGCGTTTTGGTGGTTTCATCGCGCTCTATGGCGTGACTGAAACCGTGGCTTTGATCGAAAAGGGCTTGGCGGGCGAACTGGGCTAGTAGCCGGCACCACCAACCCAATCGGTACAAAATACTGGCGAAATCGGACATATTTCCGGTTTCGCCTTTTTCGTTTCGACCGTCATTTGCGCCCTGATTTGATCTGACGACCAAAAGGCCTAGTTTTTTGAGCAGATGAGGAGGAATTCAAATGCGCAGTTTAATCTTTGCTTTGACCTTGATGGGGATCGGTGGTGTGGCCGTCGGACAAGACGCGCAAACCCGCAATCCAGGCATTGAAAACACCATTGAACAGCAAATCGAGGCCTTTCAGGTTGATGACTTTGCCAAGGCGTTTGAGTACGCCAGCCCGACTATTCAGAGTCTGTTTGGAACTTCTGAAAACTTTGGGGTGATGGTCCAGAACGGGTATCCGATGGTGTGGCGACCCAAGGATGTGCGTTTTGGAGAGTTGCGTCAAATCGAAGGAAACCTGTGGCAACAGGTGATTGTGACCGATCACGCCGAACAGGTTTTTGCCCTTGATTACATGATGATCGAGGTCAAAGGAGACTGGCGCATTGCCGCGGTACAGATGATCCCGCCGCCCGAAGTGGCGGTTTAACCACCGCGTTGCGCGCAAAGCAGAAACAGCGCGCGGTGCGGTTTCAGACCGTTAAGACCCCATTGATATTTCCCTTTCTCGATCGGGCCAGAGTGGCCTCTTGTGACGAAAGGGTACAGCATGAACAAGGCGATTACCGACGGCGTGGTCTTTATGCCTCCTGCATTTTCAGCGGGCAATCTGGGGCAATGGTCCCGTGGCGATGGGGTACCGGGATCGGACACCTATGCAAGCTTGGCCACTGCGGCCTTTGTTCCGGCCGATCAGGACTTTGGCGGATGTCTTGAAATTGTCAAAACGGAAGGCACACAAAAGCTCCGCTTTATGGGGCGCACACCGATTTTGCCGGGCTGCTATTTGCGTGTCACCGCGCGTGTCAAAGCCATTTCCGGCAGCTTGCCAAGCGTGCGTATCGCCGGGTGGGCGGGCGACGACAATGATGATGCGGTGACCGGGGTCACAACCCGCGGTGATAGCACCGATCTGACGACTTATGGGGACGTTGTAGAAGTCAGCGCCATTGTCGGCATTGGATCACGCAATGGCGTCGATATGATCTGGGGCACCGAGGCTGAATATGGGCATTTCGGCATTGATTTGACCGGCCTAAACGGTGGTGTTGTCCGCGTTGATGACATCGTCATCGAAGATGTGACCAGCGTCTTTTTGCGCGACATGATGAATTGGGTCGATGTGCGTGACTTTGGCGCGATTGGCAACGGGTCAACCAACGACAGCGCCGCCTTTGAAGCGGCTGATCAGGCGGCGAATGGCCGTCGTATTCTGGTATCAAACGGCACGTATCGGCTGAATGACTCGGTGACTTTGGACAGCCGGGTGCAGTTCGAAGGTCAGGTAACGATGCCTGATGATGCGGTTTTGTCGCTGACCAAAGATTTCAGCCTGCCGACCTATATTGATGCCTTTGGGGGCGACGAGGAAACCGCGTTTAAGAAGGCGCTCCAGTCGTTGATGAACAACGCGGACCATGAAAGCCTTGATCTTGGCGGGCGTCGTGTGTCGGTTAGCGCCCCAATTGATGTGCAAGCGGCGGTTCCAAACCGGACAACCTATGCGCAACGCCGTGTGATCCGAAATGGTCAGCTGCGTGCCGAAAGCTCTGGCAATTGGGCCCCAACCGTTGTCACCAGCCAAGCCCGCTATGCGGCAAGCAACCCGTGGCGTTTGACCAATGTGTCCAACATTGCCAACGTTCAGGTTGGATCTCTGGTTGAAGCCAGTGATGGCGTCGGGCGCGAAATCTATGTGAAACAGGTCAATGTTGCAGCCCAGGAAATCACCCTGTCGCAACCTTTGTCGCGGGCGGAAGGCACGCAGAACTACACGTTCACCCGTTTCAAATATATGCTGGATTTCACCGGTTTTGATCGTCTGAACGTCTTTGAATTGGAAGGCATTGAATTCCAATGTGGTGAAGAGGCCTCGGGGCTTATCTTGCCGCGCTTGGGCACGGTAAACGTTGTGCGCAACTGTGTTTTCAACCGTCCGGGCAATCGTGGGATCACGTCAATCGGTGATGGTTGTCAGGGTATCTTGATTGATCATTGTCAGTTCATCAGCCACGAAGGTGGTGCTGCTCCGCAAGACCGCCATACGGTTGCGATCAACGCCAACGCCAATGACGTGAAAATCCGTAATTGCCGGGCCTCGCAGTTCCGTCATTTCGCCGTACTCAGCGGCACGCATACGATCATCACCGGCAACCACTTTTTCCAAGGGGGTGGGGCAGGCATCAATGCGCCGCGTACGGCGGGTATCGTTATTGCGGTTCGGGCGTGCAATACGCAGATCAGCGGCAATTACATCGACAACTGCTTTGTCGAATGGACCAACGAACGGGAGCCAGAGCCGAACCATACCGGCGGATTTGGTTTTGCGGGTCTGTCGATCACCAACAATGTCATGCTGTGTTCCGAGGTGAGCCAGTGGTTCAGCTCGATTGTTTGGAAGCCTTTTGGCACCGGGCACATCATCAATGGTTTGAACGTGAGCGGCAATACCTTCCGCTGTGTGGGTGGTACGATCTACCGGGCCGAACGCATTGATACATCCGAAGGTGCGGTGCTGAAGGGGAGCATGAAAGCGATCCATTTCTCGGGCAATACCTATCACAATATCGAGTCAGGCGCATCTAATCCTTTGCTTATCAAGCATTCGCAAAACAGTGCTGAATCGGTGTGGGAGATCGAAACGGACAATCGTCTGCCATTTGAAGGCTATGCCAAGGAAGTCGAAAGCTTGGTAAGCCGCTCGCGTCCACGCAATGCGTCCAACGTGACTCGCAACCACTTCCCCTATGCGAGTGTTCAGCAGGGGGGGCAACAGGACCGCATTCACGTCGTGTGGCCCGAACCCATGCTGGGCGATGTGACGGTCAACATCCGCATGGATAAATAAGCACTGGCCTAGGTGTTGGTGCGGCCGGGTCCCTTTGGGGGCTCGGCCTTTTTTATGGGCCCAGATCGTCGGCGCTCAGCACAAAGGCTTTGCCAAATCCACCGTTTAAAAAGGCCCGCGTGACCGTGAAATGCAAGAACGAAAAATCGCCAAACCCGATATAAAGTTTGGCCTTGGGGTAAAGCGAAAGGTAATGGGCTGCGGTGTCCGCATGGGCCGGATCGCCGTGGCGGATGAAACTGGCTGTGGCTTGCAGGCTAAGTCGAGGATGGGTCAGAGGATCGCCTTTGTCGCCGGGTTCCCCAAGCATCAAAGCACAGGCGGGGTTGGACTTGAGCGCTTGGGTATGTGCGCTCAGGTCGGAAACCAAGGACAGCGGCAAACCATCAAGGCCCGGCACGCTGGCGATCCGCGTAACCATGGGAAGGCCATCGCCATCTGTTACGGCCAAGGCCCCAAATCGAGCCGTTTGGATCAGATCACAGGCAAGGGCACGGGCCTCGGCATCGGTCGGGCGAATAGGATCGGTCATGGATAAATCCTAGCGGCATCCGGCCCCAACAGCCATTAGAATTCGGTCCAAAAGCCCAGTTTCAATCCCATGGATGAATCCCCTGTCAAACCATATGTCGCGCCGGTTTCCAGCTTGATCCGTTTGTGGACGGGAAACACGACCGAAGGAGCGATGCGGGCAAAGGCGGGATCGCCATGTTGAATGCCGGTTTGCAGTTGCATGATCAATTTGCGGTCTTTGGCAAGGTTGCGGCCCCAAGTGAAGTCGACCTTGTAGTCTGAAACACCCGTATCCGCCCGCATTTCCATAAAACTTTCGATCCCGATCCAGCCTTTCTTGAGGCCCCATCCAATCGAAAGACCGGGGCGAACCACGCGGTCACCAGAGATTTGACCAAGGCCAAATTGCAACGCTACCTTCGGGCCTGTGTCTTGATTCCGAAGAGGAAACTGAACGAAACCGATGGCCTTTCCGTCACCTGAAACAGAATTTCCGAGGTCAAAGCCAAGGGTGACCTTGTCGGTCAATCCGTATTCAAAATAGGCGGTTCGGTATTGATCGGTTGGATCATTAGATATCCAATGCGTCACATCTTGAGGCCAGCCGAGACGCACGGACATGCTAAAAAAGCTGCTTCCCTTTTCACGCGGCCATGCTCCGGCCTGCACGAAAGACGCGCAGAGGCAAAAGGCGATGGTGAAAAGGCAACGAAAAAGCATGGGTCCTGACCTGATAAAGGTAAATTATGGCTTCACAATGGTTAAGACGCGATTAATCGCCCCAGCCGACGGGGGTGGCTTTTACGTTTCTGCAGGTGCAAAGTGACCCAGAGGCACTTTGGGGGAAGACACATGCCAGGACATGTTATTACGGTTGCCCAGCAAAAAGGCGGCAGTGGCAAAACCACATTGGCGGCGCATCTGGCCTTGGGGTTTCGCGATCAAGGAAAACGCGTTGCTTTGGTTGATCTTGATCCGCAAGGCAGTTTGGGCCGTTGGTACATGACGCGGATGGAGCGCGACCCCGCGTTGTGCACCGACTTAGATTTCACCACATCCTCGGCTTGGGGAATTTCGCTTGAGTGCCGCAAGTTGGGGGCCAGCAATGATGTGGTCATCATCGACACCCCACCCAAAGCCGATAGCGATCTGCGCCCGGCGCTGCGGGTTGCTGATTTGGTGGTTGTGCCCGTCGCGGCAAGCCATGTTGACCTCTGGGCCACCGAAGGGGTGCTTGATCTGGCCAACCGTGAAAACCGCGACACGCTTTTGGTGATGAACCGCACCCGAACGGGCACGCGGTTGGGCACCGAAGTCGCCGCCGCCGCCCAAGAGCTTGGGGCCAATGTCGCCAAGTCCGGATTGGCCAACCGCGTTGGATTCGCCGAAACCATGGGGCAGGGGCGGGGCGTTACCGAAGCGGGCAAGTCCGCGGCGCGCGACGAAGTGCTGAGCCTGACGGCAGAGGTGGCGGAGTTGCTGGCAACGCGTTAAAGGGTCTCTCAAAGGAGAGCCACCATGACCGATCTTGCCGAACTGGCCAACCTGATCCGCGCCGATTCCGCCGCGCGCGGTCAAACCGTCTCAAAGCTGGGTTATTTCTGTGCGCCGTTTCGCCCGGCGTCCGGGGTGTTTTCTGACAAGGTCATCAAGGTCTATCGCGGCCTGTCCGACACCGGCGAACTGGACAGGCTCAAATCCTGTCATGACGACTATGTCCAAGCGATGTACGATTCGGGCGTCGGCCTTCCCGAAACCGATTTTCATTTGTTGGACTTGGATGGCATTCGCGCCCCGGTGATTGTGCAACAGGCGCTTCCTGCCGATAGCATGATGCGCCCGCTGATGATGTCGCAGCCGCTTGATGACACTCTGGTGATGATGGAAGCCGCCGGTGATGTGATCTCGACCTTTTGGCATTGGGCGCAGACCTGTGAAAGTCGCATCGGCTTTCACCCGTCGATCCGCAATTTCGCCTATGTCGATGGGCGCGCGGTGTTCTTCGACACCTTCCCGCCGCTGATCCATTATTCACGCGATGAGATGGGCAAGATGCTTTTGACCTTTTCCGACAGCCGGTTGATGCGTGTTGTCGGACCGTTTTTCCAAAACAAAGTCACCGGCATCCAAGATGAATGGTATTCACCGCCCGAAACTCTGGTTGGGTTGGTTGGCTCGGCTTGCCGTTTGCGTCCGGATGATGCGCAGGCCTATCTGACGTGGGGGCGCGATTTTGCCCAGCGTCGGATGCAGCCTTGGTTGGATGAGACCTTGGAGGGGCTTCAGCAACCGCCCCGCCTTCCGGGCTATTGGACCGGCTTTCGCAAGCTTTTGGGCCTTCAGGGTGAACCCAACATCTGATCTGGGTGCCACAAATTCCGTGCACGGAATTTGGTACCGCGCGTGGTTAGCCCGGCGCTACGAGCGATAGCCCGTGCTCAGTGAACTTGCGTGGGATCGTCTTGCCGTTGAAACTGTGAGTGCAACAGGGGCATTGTGGGGTGATGCGTTCGGCGGTGATTGTCGGGTCTACAACGGCCAAGAGACCGCCAGCGTCCACAAAAAGACCGCTATAGTAGCTACTTTCGCCGGTTCGCACCACGTCGCGCTGGTCTTTTGGGTGCTCAGCCACCAGCCAAAAAATCGGCTCAGGTTTGTCCAATCTTGACACCGCTTCGGCGTAGACCGAGTCCCATGGCGTGCCTACTCGGGAGAGCAGAAACCGGAAGAGGGGCGTGTAATCTAGTCCATGGCGTTGGCCTGAATGCATCGATTTTTGTGCGCCGGACTTGGTGCCACGTTCATAGGCAGCACGTTGACCGGACCCATGATGTACCCCGTGGGTCCGGGTGTTGACCTTGCGATAGAGCGGGGATTTCTCCCCGCGCTGTCGGCTTTTAGACAATTTTAATACCGGCTTTTTCGATGTCGGCCAAGAACCCGGCCAGACCTTTGTCGGTCAGAACGTGGTTTGCCATGGCTTTGATGACGGCGGGTGGCGCGGTGGCCACGTCAGCACCGATTTTGGCGCATTCGCTCATGTGGTTGGCGGTGCGGATCGACGCGGCGAGGATCTGGGTGTCAAAGCCGTAGTTGTCATAGATGGTGCGGATGTCTTCGATCAGCTCAAGACCATCGATGTTGATGTCATCCAAACGACCGATGAAGGGCGAGATGAAAGTCGCGCCGGCTTTGGCCGCCAAAAGCGCTTGGTTGGCCGAGAAGCACAGGGTCACGTTGACCATTTTTCCCTCATCCGACAGCACTTTACAGGCTTTCAACCCGTCCCACGTCAGCGGCACTTTGACGGCGATGTTGTCGGCGATCTCGGCGAGCTTGCGGCCCTCGGCGATCATGGCATCGGCGTCAAGCGCGACAACCTCGGCGGACACCGGGCCGTCGACCATGTCACAAATCTCTTTGGTCACTTCAAGAATGTCGCGGCCAGATTTGGCAATCAGCGACGGGTTGGTGGTCACACCGTCCACCATACCAAGAGCGTTGAGCTCGGCGATGGCGTCGACTTCGGCGGTATCTACAAAGAATTTCATTGCGGGGGGCCCTCCAGGCGAAGCTTGGCAATTGATCGCCGGTGTCTTACCTCAGGAAGGGCGGCACAGGAAGCCTCATTGTCGGGTCAATGGTGGCGCTAACGGAATTTGGAGTGTGATGCAGGGTTTTTACGAGGAAAACGCGCTGGTCTCGGTACAGACCACGCAACCGCTTGATCGGTTGTTGGATTACCGTGCGCCCGAGGGGGGCTGCCATCAGGGGGCCTTTGTCGAAGTGCCGCTTGGTCCACGCAAGGTGATTGGCGTGGTGTGGGGTCCGGGGCAGGGCAACTTCGACTATTCCAAAATCCGGCAGGTCATTCGTGTGCTCGATGTTGCACCGATGCGCGAGGAAATGCGCGCGTTTTTGGAACGCTGCGGGGCTTATACGTTGACTCCGATGAACGCGATGCTGCGGCTGGCGACCCGCGCGCCGGGGCTTGGCGACCCGCCCTCGATGCAAAAGGTGTACCGTTTGGGCGAGGGGGAGCCACCGCGCATGACCGACGCGCGTCGTCGTGTGCTTGACGCTTGCGGCGAGATGGGTGGCTTGTCTTTGACCCTCAAGGAGCTGGCTGAGGCCGCCGGGGTGACCACATCCGTGGTCAAAGGATTGGTGAAATCCGGTGCAGTGCGCGAAGAGCAAACACCGCGTGACACGGGATTTCCGGTCTTGGACCCGGAACACGGCGGCAAAGAGCTTACCGCTGATCAACACGCCGCGGCCGAAGCCTTGCAACAGGGGCAGGCATCGCACGCCTATAACACGGTGTTGCTAAAGGGGGTGACCGGCTCGGGCAAGACCGAGGTCTATCTTGAGGCGGTGGCAGAGGCGTTGCGACAGGGGCGTCAGGCGCTTGTCCTATTGCCGGAAATCGCCCTGACGGCGGAGTTCCTAACCCGGATCGAAGCGCGCTTTGGCGCGAAACCCGCCGAATGGCATTCCGGTGTGACCATGACTGAACGCCGCCGGGTGTGGCGGATGGTGGCGCAGGGCCATGCGCAGGTTGTTGTTGGGGCGCGATCGGCGCTGTTCTTGCCGTTCCAACGGCTTGGCCTTGTCGTCGTCGATGAGGAGCACGACACGTCCTACAAACAGGACGACGGGGTGTTGTACAATGCCCGCGACATGGCGGTGTTGCGCGCCTCAATCCTTGGGGCGCAGGTTGTTTTGGCCTCGGCCACGCCGAGCCTTGAAAGCTGGAACAATGCCGAGGCGGGGAAATACAAACGGGTGATTTTGAGTTCGCGTTATGGGCCAGCTGTTTTGCCTGAGATGCGCACCATTGATATGCGACGCGAAGACTTGCCGTCGAACCGCTGGATATCCCCGAGTTTACAGCGAGCAGTTGCCACGCGGATTGAGCGCAAGGAGCAATCCCTGCTTTTCCTCAACCGCCGTGGATATGCGCCGGTGACGCTATGTCGGGCCTGTGGCCAGCAGATAGGCTGTGACGATTGTGATGCGCGGATGGTGGAACACCGGTTCCTCAAACGTCTGGTGTGTCACCAATGTGGTGAAACCAAACCGATGCCCGACAAATGCCCGTCTTGCGAGGCCGAAGACCGGCTGGCCCCGGTTGGCCCGGGAGTCGAGCGATTGGCAGAAGAGGCCCAAGAGCTTTTCCCCGAGGCCCGGATAGCGGTTTTGTCGTCGGACCTTTATGGCACTGCGCGTGAGCTAAAGGGCCAGATCGAGGCGATTGCGGCCGGGGCGGCGGACATTATCATCGGCACACAGCTTGTGGCCAAGGGGCATAACTTTCCCTTGCTGACGTTGGTCGGGGTGATTGATTCTGATTTGGGCTTGCAAGGGTCGGATTTGCGCGCAGCGGAGCGGACCTTTCAATTGATGCGGCAAGTTGCAGGGCGTGCCGGTCGGGCGGAAAAGCCCGGCACGGCGCTTTTGCAAACCTTTCAACCCGAACATCCGGTGATCCGCGCGATTCTGGCCGGGGATGAAGAGGCGTTTTGGAAAGCGGAGCTTGATGAACGTCGGGCAGCGACAATGCCACCATTTGGCCGATTGGCGGGGATCATTTTGTCGGGAGAAGATCCGGCGAAGGTGTTTGACCTCGGCAATCATCTGGCCCGCAACGATGCGCCCTTGCGACGCGTTGGAGCAACGATTTATGGGCCGGCCCCCGCGCCAATTGCCCGCGTTCGGGGGCGGCACCGGGTTCGGATGTTGGTCAAGGCCCCAAAGGATGTGATGTTGCAACATGCGCTGGCGGAATGGGCGGGGCAAGTGCAGCTCAAGGGCGACTTGCGGCTATCAATCGATATTGACCCACAAAGCTTCTTTTGACGCGACGTTTCGCAGCCGGTGCGGGCATGGCCCGCCAACGAAATACAGCGTTCAGGCCACGCAGGCCTTGGGGGCGAACCCCCAAACCCCGTTTCCCTTGCGGCAATCGGGGCGTCGAGGTCACAAAGGGCGGACAAACGGATAGGATACCTTGTTTGTCGCACCCGGCGGCTCTACATCAGCGGACATGAGACGCTGGATCCCATTTTTGAAAAATCACCCTGAGGTGGCCGTTGTGCGCCTGCAGGGGGCAATTGGCGCATCAGGTCGTGGCAGCCTGAGCGACCGTTCCGTGGCAAGCCTTTTGGAGAAAGCGTTCAAACGCAAACCCGATGCGGTGGCGTTGGAAATCAATTCTCCCGGTGGGTCACCGGTGCAAAGCGCCTTGATCGGCGCACGTATTCGCAGATTGGCCGAGGAAAACGACGTGCCTGTGTTCGCCTTTGTCGAAGATGTGGCGGCGTCGGGGGGCTATTGGCTGGCCTCGGCGGCAGATGAAATTATCGCCGATAGTTGTTCGATCCTTGGGTCAATTGGGGTGATTTCATCGGGCTTTGGCGCGCATGTTTTTCTGCAACGTCAAGGGTTTGAGCGGCGTGTCCACACGGCGGGTAAATCCAAAAGCATGATGGACCCGTTCAAGCCCGAGACCGAAGAAGATGTCGCGCGTTTGAACAAGTTGCTTGGTGAGTTGCATGAACAATTCATCGCTCAGGTGCGCGAGCGCCGGGGCGACAAGCTTGCCGATAATCCGGATTTGTTCACGGGCGAGGTCTGGATCGGCCAATCGGCTGTGGAACAAGGCTTGGCCGACGGGATCGGGCATCTGGTGCCAACGATGAAAGACCGCTTTGGTGACAAGGTGCAATTGCGCCGGTTGGAACAGAAAAAGCCGCTTGTGCCGCGTATCGGCATTCAGGCAATGCAAGGTGCCATCACAGAAGTTGAGGAACGCGCCTTGTTTGCACGGTTTGGTCTCTAAACATGCTGGTCAAGATTGTTTCAATCTTTTTGGTGTTTATAGCCATTCTCGCCATGTTTGGACGTCTGCGGTTTCCCGGTCAAGACCGGTTGAAATCGGCGAAATGCCCCCGCTGCGGGCGCTTTAAGATTGGTCGTGGTCCGTGTGACTGTGGCAAGGGAAAGGGCTGACATGGTCTTTGTCTATGCGGTTTTAGGGTTGCTGATCCTGCTGTTGGCTGGGGACGCGCTTGTCAAAGGTGCGGTCAACCTAAGTCTGAGGGTCGGGATTCCCGCATTGATCGTCAGCTTGACGATTGTGGCTTTTGGCACCTCTGCGCCCGAACTCCTGATTTCGGTTCAGGCGGCATTAGAGGGCGTGCCCGGTATTGCGCTGGGCAATGTGATTGGCTCCAACACCGCAAATGTCCTTTTGGTTTTGGGGGTGCCCGCCCTCATAACAGTGATGCACACCAGCCAATGCGACACCCGCAAAAGCTATGGCTTGATGATGGCCTCGACGGTTTTGTTCATCGCGTTGGCGTTTCGCGGCGTCTTTGACTGGATCGCCGGCTTGGTCTTGTTGACCGTTTTGACACTGATCCTTGGTGACGCGATCCGTGACGCCCTAAAACATCGCCGCGAAGGTAAATGTGACGAAGAGCTTGAAGAACCCGAAGGCGCGGATCCTGAAATGCGCTGGTGGAAGATTTGTTTGTTCTTGGCGCTGGGCTTGATTGGTCTGCCACTTGGTGCCGATCTTTTGGTGGATAGTGCGACAGAGATCGCCGAAATGTTTGGCGTACCTGACACGGTGATCGGCTTGACCCTTGTGGCGCTTGGCACATCCTTGCCAGAGCTGGCGACAACTGTCATGGCGGCCATCCGCAAACAGGCGGACGTGGCCATCGGCAACGTCATCGGTTCGAACATGTTCAACCTGTTGGCGATTATTGGCGTGGCCTCGTTCATCGCACCTATGCCGGTCGATCCGAACCTGTTGCGCTTTGACATTTGGGTCATGCTGGCGTCATCGGTGTTGTTGATCCCGTTCGTGATCTTCAAGTTGGATTTGAACCGCATCTGGGGCGTCATTCTTTCCGCGCTTTATGTGGGCTATATTCTGCTTGTCCTGACCTAGGGAGGCCGAGATGCAGGCATTGGTAACCGGTGCAGGGCGACGATTGGGCCGGGCAATGGCGCTGTATCTGGCGGGCCGTGGCTTTGATGTTGCGGTGCACTATGCTGGGTCTGAGGTAGAGGCCTTGGACACAGTTGCAGAGATCAAGGCCTTGGGGCGACGCGCTGTGGCACTGCAGGCTGATCTTTTGGTCGAAGCCGAGATGCAGACCCTTGTTTCGCGCGCCTGCGATGCGTTGGGCGGACCGTTGACCGTGTTGGTTAACAATGCCTCGGTTTTTGAATATGACAACATTCGCAGTGCCGACAGGGTGAGCTGGGACCGCCATTTTGAGAGCAACCTGCGTGCGCCATTTGTGTTGATCCAGACGTTTGAGCAACAAGTGCCTGAGCCGAAACTGGATGACATGGGGGAACCGGTTGCGGGCGGATTGGTGGTCAATATGCTTGACCAGCGGGTGCGCAAGCTCACCCCGGAGTTCATGAGCTACACCCTTGCTAAGATGGGGCTTTGGGCGCTGACCCAGACCTCGGCCCAAGCGCTGGCACCACGGGTGCGGGTGAATGCCATCGGACCAGGGCCGACGTTGCAAGGGGCCCGACAAAGCGCGGAGCACTTTGACAATCAGCGGGCCAATACGGTTTTAAAACGTGGGTCGAACCCCTCTGATATTACCGCCGCCTTGGGGTATTTTCTCGATGCGCCGGGTGTCACCGGGCAGTTGCTTTGTACCGACGGTGGTCAGCACCTTGGCTGGCAAACACCGGACATTCAGGGCGTCGAATGACATAGCCGAGTTGCAAGTTTTGCACTGGTCACGCGGGTGTTACGAAAGCGTTACAAATTTCTTAATGTAGTCAATGACTTGACCGGCAATAAGAAATTACTCATTTAAAATCAAAGCGTTAACAGTTTGCCTAAAAAGTAGGCACATGTCAAAAAACCCCCAAAAACAACGGAAATTTGCGTATACACAGAATTCACCTACAGACTTATCCACAGAAACGGTGGATGTATTAACGCTTGAATCAAAGCGCTTTGCATTGCAGCCAAAGAATGGAATCATCCAGCATTGATACGGGGCGCGAGGCTCTGCGAGAAAACGGGAAAAACATGCAAAACGGGTACGAGATTATTCAGTCCTATCTCAAGACGTTGGACAGCTCGCCCGGGGTGTACCGGATGCTCGATGATCAGTCTCGCGTGCTCTATGTTGGCAAGGCGCGCAACCTACGGGCGCGGGTTTCGAACTACTCGAGACCAACCGGCCATTCCCGCCGGATTGAGCGGATGATCTCGGAAACCAAGACGATGATGTTCTTGACCACTCGGACCGAGACCGAGGCGCTTTTGCTTGAACAAAACCTGATCAAGCAGCTGAAACCCAAGTTCAATGTTCTGCTGCGTGACGACAAAAGTTTTCCCAATATCGTGGTGACAGATCACGAATACCCGATGATCAAGAAACACCGCGGGGCCAAGAAAGAGAGCGGCCAGTATTTTGGTCCCTTTGCCAGCGCCGGGGCGGTGAACAGGGTGTTGAACCAGTTGCAGCGCGGCTTTCAGCTTCGCAATTGTACGGATGCGATGTTTTCGACCCGCACGCGGCCTTGTCTGCAATATCAAATCAAACGCTGTACCGCACCCTGTGTCGGCAAGATCACCCCGGAAGAATACAACGCCAGCGTCAAGGATGCGGCGCGGTTCTTGCAGGGCAAGTCAACGGAAATTCAGGAGACCCTAGCGGCGCAGATGCAAGAAGCCTCGGACGAGATGGAGTTTGAGCGCGCAGCGGCGCTTCGTGATCGGATCAAGGCGCTGACACAGGTGCAGACAGCGCAGGGGATCAACCCGCGCACCGTGCCCGAGGCGGATGTCATTGCGCTTCATCTGGAAAAGGGACAGGCCTGTGTGCAGGTGTTTTTCATCCGGGCCAACCAGAACTGGGGCAACAAGGATTTCTATCCGCGGGTCGGCGAAGACGTGGAACCCGCCGAAATCCTCGAAGCCTTTATGGGCCAGTTTTACGATCAAAAAGACCCGGCGCGGTTGATCCTATTGAACCATGGCATCGACAACGAGGACCTGATGCAAGAGGCGCTTAGCGACAAGCTTGGCCGAAAGGTTGAGATCGCGGTGCCGCAGCGGGGTGAAAAGGCCGAGTTGGTGGATGGGGCGGCGCGCAATGCCCGCGAAAGCCTTGCACGCAAGATGTCGGAAACCGCAACACAGGCCAAGCTTTTGCGCGGAGTGGCCGAAGCCTTTGGGTTGGACGGCCCGCCGCAGCGCATCGAGGTCTATGACAACAGCCACATACAAGGGACCAATGCAGTTGGCGGTATGATTGTCGCCGGACCGGACGGGTTCATGAAAAACCAATACCGCAAATTTAACATCAAGGGCGAAGACTTGGTGCCGGGTGATGACTTTGGCATGATGAAAGAGGTGCTAACCCGCCGATTCACACGCCTATTGAAAGAAGACCCGGATCGCAGCAAAGGCCTTTGGCCGGACCTGTTGTTGATTGACGGCGGGGCCGGTCAGGTGTCGGCGGTCGCTGAAATTCAGCGCGAATACAATGTCGAAGATGTGCCGATGGTTGGGGTCGCCAAGGGCGTTGATCGTGACCATGGTAAGGAAGAGTTCCACCGAGTGGGCGCGCGACCCTTTGCGCTTCGACACAATGATCCGATCCTGTACTTTGTCCAACGCATGCGCGATGAGGCGCACCGCTTTGCCATTGGGACCCATAGGGCCAAACGCGCCAAGGCGCAGCTTGCCAATCCGTTGGATGAAGTTCCCGGTGTTGGGGCGGCGCGCAAACGGTCACTGTTGGCGCATTTCGGATCGGCTAAGGCGGTGACACGGGCCAATCTGGCGGATTTGAAGGCTGTAGATGGGGTCAGTGAGGCGCTGGCCGAAAAGATCTACGACTTCTTTCATGAGAAAGGCTAGCGGCGACGTGCGTGAGGGGGCGCTGCCCCCGTCTGCGTTGCATAATCCTCAGGGATAGTTGGGGAAAAAAGACGCGTGCCGGGGTCTTAGAGGAGTGTCGAGAGAATGGTGCGCGGCGCGTCGGGAATGGGGGTTGGTTTGCCGCTTTGATCCACCAGAACCTGAGCGAAGAAGCCTTGGGCCGCCGCGGTGGCGGCTCCGGCGCGAAACAGGCCAATATCCATGCGATAAGAGCTATTGCCGAGATGACCAAGACGGAGACCGGCCTCTAGTTGATCTGGGAAACCGATTTCCTCAAAATAGTGACAGCCATTTTCCACGACAAGAAAACGCAGCGCCTCGGGGCCACGAATGGCGAGGCCATTTTGGAGTTGCCACAGGCTTAGCGCCGTATCAAACAGCGACATGTAGGTGGCGTTGTTCATGTGGCCGTATTCGTCATTGTCCGCCCAGCGGGTCTGGAGCGGGACAAAGGCGCGGAATTGCTCGCGCAGCAACGGGGTGGGTCGGCTCATCCGCGACGTATCAGGTTAAAGGCCGCTGATGCCCCCCAGCCCGCAGCGATGGCAATGGCCAAGGACATCAACCCGTAAAGAAGCGGTTGTTGACGCGACATGGTATAGAGCCAGCGTTCCAATCCAACCTTGCGCACGTCAATTTCGGTTTCATAAACAGAAATGACCTCTTTGTTGCGTGTCAGGAACACGCGGGTTTTGTAGGAGCCTTCGGTTAAGTTGGCCGGCAAGGAGATGGCAGTGTCAAACAGGGTTTGTTCCCGTAGATTTACCTCGAAATCGCGCTGTTGGTATTTGTGCTCAGAGGTTCGGATACGGGTCAAAGCTTCGGTAAAGCGCCGGGGATCCGCCGCAGCGACGTCGACGGCGCGGATGGCGCGTTCGACCGAGATTTTGTGGCGCAAATCTTCGACTTCGCTAATGACCACGGGCCATTCTTGAGACGTAGCGACGGCATAAAAACTTGGGGCGCTGTCGATTTCGACCGCTTCCGTGTTAACCCAAATGCCAAAGCGGCGATCTTTCTTGCGGACGGTCACGGGCTGGGATGGCCCGGCGACTGTGATGATCACATGAAGCGGTTCGTCTGGGATTGCCTCTTCTCGTTTGACCGCGCCGTAGATCAGGATTTCGGAACCGTCGAAATCGGCCGAAATGGCAATTTCATCCTTGCTGAGGCCAAGAACAACTTCTTCGGCCTTAGCGGGCAAGGCGAAGAGCAACAGGAATGCCAGCAGGATGCGCATCAATGACCTCCTGCCGCGCCGAGGCTGAACAATTCGCCTGGCATGATCAAAAGATCGAGCGCCAGTTTGAGGCAAACGCCGATCACCATCAGCGCCAGGAGGATACGCAATTGTTCGGCCTTGAGCTTGGCCCCGATTACAGCACCAAATTGCGCACCGATGACGCCGCCAACCAAGAGCAGAACGGCCAGAACAATATCGACGGTAAAGTTTGTGGTGGCGTGCAATAGGGTGGTGAACGCGGTCACAAAGATGATCTGGAACAGGGATGTTCCGACAACCACTTTGGTTGGCATTCCCAGTAGGTAAATCATCGCCGGAACCATGATAAAGCCACCGCCAACACCCATGATCGCGGCCAGAATACCGACGCAGACGCCAACGATCAGCGGTGGGATAACCGAGATATACAGGCCCGAGGTGCGAAACCGCATCTTGAAGGGCAGCCCGTGAATCCAGTTGTGTTTCTTGCGCTTAGGAACCACGCCAGCTTTGGTTTTGCGAATGGCGTTCAGGCTTTCGATGAACATCAGCCCGCCAATGATGCCAAGGAAGACAACATAGCAAAGCTTGACCAGCAAATCGACTTGGCCGACGCTTTTGAGGTAGTTAAAGACCACAACACCCAGTGCTGCCCCGGCGAGACCGCCGATGAGCAGCACCGTGCCCATTCGGAGATCCACCGTCTTTCGCCTGAAATGCGCGAGCACGCCGGAAAACGACGAGGCGACGATTTGGTTGGCTTCTGTGGCAACGGCAACCGCGGGCGGAATGCCGATAAAGAACAAAAGCGGGGTCATCAAAAACCCGCCCCCGACGCCGAACATGCCCGAGAGTACACCCACGAGCCCGCCCAGCCCCAAAAGGAGGAACGCATTGACCGATACTTCGGCGATAGGAAGGTAGACCTGCATAGTCTTTCCTAGCGTCATACACAGGTTTTATGCAAGTGCAGCGACGCGGGTTTACAGTTGGATATACAAAAGCATCACAACTGGACCGGAAATTGCCACAGTATTGGGACGTCGCACCAAGCGCGCGATAGAGTCCGACCCAACAGGTCGCAATTGTTGCCAGCAAAAGCCCGTTGGCTCGATGCCGTGTCCTAGGTGGCACCTGAGACCATACAAAAGCCTATGCTGGACGGCTCCGCGGCGCAGTGCTTCGATGCCGGGCTATTCCAAACATGGGCCCCAGCAGGGGTAAGACAGCAATATGGATTGCGCGATTCGTAGCGGCGTTGGAGGAGTCGTCCGTGGGTGGCAGGGGCGATCTTGGCTGTGAAAACCCCGCCGATCTGGTTCTCAAACACGGGCTAGAGAAACAAGGCAACCAAATTGTTTAGGGTCTGGCCTCTAAAGGCTAGGCCAATCTTCGGAAACTGGTCCATGGCGGAGATAAACTCAAATCCGATGGCAAGAGTGACAATCGAAGTTGCCATGCGACAGCCGATATTTGCAGGATCGGGTTCTAGCGCAATTCTAGCCACCGGAAAAGTCGACAGGTGTCTGCAAAAGAAACGCCCCCGCAAAGGTCGAACGCTTTGCGGGGGCTGGACTTTGGCGGTGGCGCGCGTGTTTAACGCTCTTTGACGTAGGGCTCGCCGCCGGCGCGGGGGGGGATGGCTTTGCCAACAAACCCGGCAAGGATCACAACCGTTAGGATGTAGGGCAGGGCCTCCATCATCTGAACCGGGATGACAACGCCGCCCAAGTCAATATTCTGGAACCGCAAGGCGACCGCCTGAAGGAAGCCAAACAGAAGGCAGGCCATCAAGGCGTACCAAGGGCGCCATTTCGCAAAGATCAGAGCCGCCAAGGCGATGTAGCCGCGACCGGCGGTCATTTCCTTGACGAACCCGGCCTGAAGCGAGGTCGCGAGATACGCCCCGGCGATCCCACAAAGCACGCCACAGATCATCACCGCCGCATAACGCAGCCCGATGACCGAGACGCCAGCGGTGTCAACCGCATCAGGGGCCTCGCCCACAGCGCGAAGGCGCAGGCCAAAACGGGTGCGGAACAACACGAACCAGGTGATCGGCACCATAAGGAAGGCGATATAGGCAAGCGCCGAATTGCCCGAGATCAGGTCCGAGTAGATCGGCCCAAGCAGGGGAACATCGCGCAAGGCGTCAGCAAAGGGCAGGGTGATTTCTTGGAACCGCTGCTCTTCTGGGATGGTTGGGGTGCGCCCGCCTTGTTTGAACCAGCTTTGGGCAATCAAGACGGTGAGACCAGAGGCAAGGAAGTTCAGAGCCACCCCGGAGATCAGCTGATTACCACGAAAGGTGATCGAGGCAAGGCCGTGGATAAGGGAGAGCGCCAGCGACGCAGCGATCCCGGCCAAGAGACCAATCCAGACACTGCCGGTGGTAAAGGTGATCGCCGCTGAGAAGAACGCCGAAATCAGCATCTTGCCCTCAAGTCCGATGTCGAAAATACCGGCGCGTTCGCTAAACAACCCGGCCAAACAGGCCAACAAAAGCGGAGTCGACAGGCGGATTGAGCTATCGAGCACTTGGACAATGGTATCGATATCCATCATGCGTCTCCCTTACGGATGCTCAGGAACAGTTTTTCAAGCGGCATGCGCACCATATTATCGAGCGCCCCGGTGAACAGGATCACCAGCGCCTGAATCACGATGATCAGCTGTTGCGGAATGTTGGTCCAAAAGGCCAGTTCCGAACCGCCCTGATACATGAAGCCAAACAGCAGCGCCGCCAAGAGGATGCCAACCGGATGTGACCGGCCCATCAAGGCCACGGCGATGCCGATAAACCCGGCCCCTTCGGTGGCGTTGAGCACCAGACGCTCGGCCTCGCCCATGGTGGTGTTCAGCGCCATCATGCCCGCCAATCCGCCAGAGATCAGCATCGAGACGATGGTGATCTTGACCGGCGAGATGCCCGCGTATTTGGCACCGGTTTCCGAATGACCAAAGGCGCGGATTTCATAGCCCAAACGGGTGCGCCAGATCAGGAAGTAAACCGCGACACAGGCCGCCAAAGCGACGAAAAACGTCACATTGGCCGGGGCGTTGCGGAACATCACCGTGTCAGCGGTTGAAAACATGCTTTGGAAGGTCGGCAGGAACGTTGCCTCGGGGAATTTGGCAGTGGCCGGGTCCATCGAGCCCTGGGGGCGCAACACGTTGACCAGAATGTAGTTCAGCAGTGAAAAGGCGATAAAGTTGAACATGATCGTGGTGATAACGATGTGGCTGCCGCGTTTGGCCTGAAGATAGGCCGGGATATAGGCCCAAGCCGCGCCGAACAGCGCCGAAATCGCCGCCGCGCCAAAGAGCGCCAGCGTCCAATGCGGCCATGGCACATAGAGACAGACCAGCGCCACGCCAAGACCACCCATCATCGCCTGACCTTCGCCTCCGATGTTGAACATGCGGGCGTGAAAGGCGACGGCAACCGCCAGCCCGGTAAAGATAAAGTTGGTGGCGTAATAGAGCGTATAGCCGATCCCGCGCGAGGTGCTGAGCGCCTCTTTGACCATGATCCTAAAGGCCTCGACCGGGTTTTCCCCGATGGCGAGGATGACCAGCGCCGAAATCGCCGCAGCCAAGAGGATCGAGATGAGGGGAACAAGGACCGCATCGGCCCAGGCGGGCATCTTATCCATTGGTCAGCTCCTTGGTATTGGTCACACCGGCCATGAGTAGGCCCAATTCGGTCTGATCGGTTTCGGACGGTAAGCGTTCGCCCATGATCTGGCCGTCAAACATCACCGCAATCCGATCAGACAGCGACATGATTTCATCAAGCTCGACCGAGACCAGCAAGATCGCCTTGCCCGCATCGCGCAGTTGCACAATCTGTTGGTGGATGAATTCGATCGCGCCGATATCAACGCCGCGCGTCGGTTGGCCGATCAACAGCAGGTCGGGGTTGCGTTCGATTTCACGGGCCAGCACGATCTTTTGTTGGTTGCCGCCAGAGAAGTCTTTGGCGTTGAGCCATGGGTGCGGCGGGCGCACGTCAAAGCGGTCCATTTTGGCTTGGGCTTCGGCTTTGATGGCTTTGTTATCCATCAAGAATCCGTTGCCGGTTTCGGGGCCACGATGATAGCCGAACACCGTGTTTTCCCAAGCGGAATAATCAAGGATCAGCCCTTCGTGGTGGCGGTCTTCGGGAACGTGGCCGATGCCACGGGCGCGGCGCGATTGGCCGTCGGAATGCTTGCCGGTTAGGTCTAGCTCTTCGCCATTCATGCGGATGTTGCCGGTCGCATAACCGTAGCCGCCCAAGACCCGCATCAATTCCGATTGACCGTTGCCGGATACCCCGGCGATGCCGACAATCTCACCGGCGCGCACATTGAGCGAAATGCCTTTGAGGCGCTCCACCCCGGCCTCGTCGATATGGCGGAGGTTTTCGACCTCGAGCACCGGCTTGCCGGGTTTGGCGGGGACTTTGTCGACCCGTAGCAATACTTTACGGCCCACCATCAGCTCGGCAAGCTCTTCTGGGCTGGTTTCGGATGTCTTGACGGTCGCGGTCATTTCACCGCGCCGCATCACCGATACCGTATCGGTGATCTCCATGATTTCACGCAGTTTATGGGTGATCAGGATGATCGTCTTACCCTCTTTGCGAAGGCCTTCGAGAATGCGGAACAGGTGATCGGCCTCGGCCGGGGTCAACACCCCGGTGGGCTCATCCAAAATCAGAATGTCGGCTTCGCGATAAAGCGCCTTGAGGATCTCAACCCGCTGTTGGTGACCCACCGAGAGGTCTTCGATCAAGGCTTCGGGATCAACCTGAAGCTCGTATTCCTCGGCAAGATGCTTGAGAACGCCGCGTGCCTTGCGCAGGCTGGGTTGGAGCATAGCGCCATCTTCGGCCCCGAGGATGACATTTTCCAAAACGCTAAAGTTTTGCACCAGTTTAAAGTGCTGAAACACCATGCCAATCCCGGCGGCAATCGCGGCCTGACTGTCTGGGATTTCGGTCGCTTTTCCGTTGATGAAAATCTCGCCGCTGTCGGCTTTGTAAAACCCGTACAGGATCGACATCAGCGTGGATTTCCCAGCGCCGTTTTCACCGATGATCCCGTGGATCGTGCCCGGCATCACCCGGATCGAGATATCCTTGTTGGCCTGAACAGGGCCAAAGGCTTTGGATATGCCTTTAAGTTCGATGGCTGCGGTTTCGGTCATCCGTCCTCCACGAGAGCATGTCTTTGTTTGTCGCCGAATGGGGCCAAAGCCCGGTGGCGTTTTTTTGCTCAAAGCATATTTGTTTTGCTTTGTGGCACATGAGTCAAGGCCAAGCGCATTGGAAAAGGCTGGATTTCGTAACGAAATCTTCATGGCTCGCCAGACGGTTGCACAAGCAGGTCACAGAACGGGCCATTTGGAAACAAAAAGGCCGCGCCAAGTCAGGCGCGGCCTAAAGTAAAGCCTAATCCAGTTGGATTAGAATTTCAGAACGGGGCAGCTGTCGTCCGACGAATAGTCGTGCACTTTGAGCTCACCGGCGATGATTTGATCGCGGGCCGCGTCAACGGCGGCTTTCATTTCATCGGTCACCAAGGGGGCGTTGTGCTCGTCAAGAGCGTATCCAACACCTTCTTCGGCCAAACCAAAGACTTTAACGGTGCCGGTTTCGAGATCAGCACCAGCTGTCATCGAATCGAACACAGCCACGTCGACGCGCTTGAGCATCGAGGTCAGAACCTGACCGGGGTGCATGTGGTTTTGGTTGCTGTCAACGCCGACCGATAGGATGTTTTCTTTGGCTGCGGTTTGCAGAACACCGATGCCAGTGCCGCCTGCCGCTGCATAGATCACGTCCGCGCCTTGGCTGATCTGTGCACGCGCCAGCTCAGAGCCTTTTACCGGGTCATTCCATGCGGCAGGGGTGGTGCCGGTCATGTTGGACACAACGGTCGCATCGGGGTTGGCGGCCATAACACCTTGGGCATAGCCACAGGCGAATTTGCGGATCAATGGGATGTCCATACCGCCAATAAAGCCAACAGTTTTCGATTCGGACGCCATGCCGGCCATCATGCCAACAAGGTACGAACCTTCGTGCTCGGAGAACAGGATCGACACAACATTCGGGTGCTTGGCAGGGTCGACCCAGCCGTCAATGGTGACGAACTTGGTGTCTGGATAATCCGCCGCAACCGCGTCGATCGACCCAGCGATGGCAAAGCCGGTGGTGACAACAGGGTTGAAACCCGCTTCGGCGAAACGGCGCAGGGCCTGCTCGCGCTGGGCTTCGGACTGAATTTCGATGTCTTTGTACGACCCGCCGGTTTCCTTGGCCCAACGCTCTGCGCCGCCAAAGGCCGCTTCGTTGAAGGATTTGTCGAACTTACCGCCCAGATCATAGATCAGCGCCGGGTCAGCCAGAGCTGCGCCAGCGGACAGTGCCAGAGCTGCGGCCGAGCCGAGAATTGTTTTCATGAAAGTCATGTGTTGCTCCCAGGTGTGAACGACGGACAGAGTCGCCGTTTCGTTTGTGATAGGCAATAAAGACGCAAGCCACGCGCAGCGGTCAACCGGAATCTTGGAATTCAGGGGGTTTAGGGGCAATTCCGCTAGGTCAGCGCACAGCGCATAACCACCGCGTCCTCGGCCGGGGCATTGATGCGCGTATAATACCCTTTTCGACGGCCAACTTCTTGGAAATCAAAGCTTTTGTAAAGTTTCAGCGCAGCGGTGTTTCCCGAGGCGACCTCAAGGAAAACCGTGTCGATACCAAGTGTCGAAAAATTTGACCAAAGGGTCCGAAAAAGCCCGGATGCGATGCCTTGGCGGCGGTGATCTGGGCTTACGGCAATGGTTAGAACCTCTGCCTCGGGGGCAATGCAGCTGGCAAGGACAAAGCCGTTGTCAGTGATCGCAGACACGACATCGGCCCGGTTCAAAAGCGTTGTAATTTCAGATTCGTCCCAAGGGCGGTCGGGAAAACAGCGCGCATAAAGCGCGGTCATGTCCGCGGGTGCCATGGCCGGGTGTGTTTTGGTGGGGGAGGTCACGCAGGCGGGTCCGCTAAAATAACCGGTGGCGCGTTGCGTGAGGGGGCGGCATCGGCTGGGCGCAAGTAAAGCGGGGCCGGGGGCGTTAGGGTGGTGTTATGCATGTTAAGCATGGCTTGACGCGCAATGGCTTCGGCCATTGGGTATTTCGCGGCCAACACCCGGCCACCGGTGCGCTTGGCGATCTCATCGGACTGTGCGCCAATTACTGCGGCTTCGGCCTTGGGGTTTGGCAGTACAAGTGTATCCATATCACAGAGCGTGGCGGCGCTCCCGCTGGTGTCATTCAACGTTTGTACATAAAGCCGGTCGCGCGGGGCGGCGACGCTACAGACAACCGGGCCGTCGATGCCAAGCGCCATGGCCTGAAACTGTGACACACCGATGGCAGGAATATCCAACGCCAAAGCCAAGCCACGGGCGGCAGATACAGAAATGCGGATGCCGGTGAAATTGCCGGGGCCGATACCAACGCCGATGGCGTTCAGGTCGGACAATTCCATGTCACCAGCGGCCAAAACCTCTTGGATCAGGGGCATGATGCGTTCGGCCTGACCACGGGCCATGTCTTGGGTTTGAGAGGCGACAAGCGTGTCACCGCGCAGCAAAGCGGCAGTGCAATGAGGGCCGGAGGTGTCGAAACCGAGGATCAGAGGCGCATGTGTCATGGCGTGTCTGTGCCGCGAGTGGGTCCAGAAGACAAGCCAGAAGACAAGAGTGTCACCCGCGCCGAGGCGTCGGATTTTGGCAAATCGTCGGTAAGATGCAGCCAATCGAGCCGCGATCCAAAATGCGAATGGTGCTGGGGAGGAAGCGTGTCAGGGTGATCAAACAGGCCGACGGGGATATAGATTTGATCAGGCAGATAGTCGAAACGCGCCGCCAAGGGCGAGCCGCAATCAGGGCAGTTGGCCCGCGTGACGCCCGCGACGCTGGACTTCCAAATCAAATCGGGGGTGAAGCGAACGGCGTTTGGTGACATGGCTGCAAAAGCCGAGAGCGGCGCACCCGACCAACGCCGACAATCGCCACAATGACAATAGGCCACCGTCAAAGGTGGCCCATCGGCGTGCATCAAAGTTTTGCCGCAATAACAGCGGCCTGACAGGGTGTCAGACGGCAACAGGGCGGACCTCGGTCACCTCGGGGATGTAGTGGCGCAGCAGGTTTTCGATCCCCATTTTCAACGTCAAAGTGGACGATGGGCAACCGGCACAAGCCCCTTGCATATGCAGGTAAACAACGCCGCGATCAAAGCCGTGGAAGGTGATATCGCCACCATCCTGAGCCACAGCAGGGCGGACGCGGCTATCGAGCAATTCTTTGATTTGACCAACGATTTCGCCATCTTCACCGTCATGATCGGCGTGGCCACCGGCCTGGGTTGCGCCATCAGACATCACCGGCTGACCGCTTTGGAAATGCTCCATGATCGCACCAAGGATCGACGGTTTCAGATGATCCCAGTCGATGTCGTCGTTTTTGGTCACGGTGACAAAGTCGTTGCCAAAGAAAACACCGGTCACGCCGTCCACCGAAAACAAGCGCTGTGCCAAAGGTGACCCGCTGGCCGCCTCTGAACTTGGAAAATCAGCCGTCCCCATTTCAAGCACGGTCAGGCCGGGCAGGAATTTCAACGTGGCGGGGTTTGGTGTGGATTCGGTCTGGATGAACATCTGGGACACGCCTTTTCTGGTCTGTGCGGAATATGCGCACGCGACGGGCAAAGGTCAAGGTTTAGAATTATTCTAAGGTTTAGGCGGTCGCTGCAAGGGCGCGCAACCGGGCGCGGATGTATTTGGCCGCAGACCGGTAATGTGACGGCCCGGCGGCCTCGGCCCAGCGGCCAGTTGTCCATTTGTTATTACCGCCTTGCATCGGCCCACCATAAAGCGCGTCGTTGTCCAAGGTGTCGATCATCTCCAATAGAGTTTGATGGTGGGCATCGAGACTGGCTTTGGCGTCGTCCCAGCTCAGATCATGTTGCGATGCGCGCAAATCGGCGTTGTAGCGTTTCAACTCACTCCAATTGTAGCCGGGGGCAGGGATCTCGGCCTGTTGTCCAGATTGCCCGGTCTCGTACCAGCATAAAAACAGAGTGATCCAATGGGCACGATGGGCGATGGTGTCTTTGATTGTTGTGCCGTCGGCCTCTGGATCGGGCAACATAGCAACGCTCTCTTCGAGAGGGGTGATTAGCTTTTGCAGTTTCGCAAATTCTTTTTCCGCAATAGCGCGCAATTCGGTTTTAGAGGTAGCGGGCATGTCGGCTTCCTTTCCGGGCTAGGGTACCCGGAACGAGGCAACATCACCTTGATCTGCCTCATCGAAAACGCGGGCCAAGCTCGCTGGGATCAACACCCTCCAACCGCCAATACGCCTCGGCCTCAGGTCCGATTTTGGCAAGGGTCCGGGTGAGGTCAACAGGCGAGACAACCCGGTGCAACGCATAGGACACCGCTTCGATCGCGTTGTCGGGGGCCATATTGTGATGCTTGCGCAAATCGCGTGTTTCGCGAAGATAAACATCAGGCGAGGCCCAAAGGGCGGGCGGTTCCACCTGCCAGTTTTGGACGAAAAGCGCGCGTAGAGTGGTGGGTAGGATTTGGGCGAAATCCAACCCTTGTTGCACCGTCAAGCGTTTGCGAAAACTGCGAAACACCCCTTCTGTGACCGTATAGGTGACGTTGTCCGACGGGGTGCCAAGCCTGTCCTTGGCGTCATCCAAAAACCCACGCCATTCCTTGGCGGCATGGCGATAGCTCCACGGCATCGGCATCTTAGGTGATGGCTTCCAGCCGCTCTTTGGACATGTCGCCCGGCACAACGGTTATCGGGATCGGCAGGCCGGAACTGTTGCGCATCAATTGGGTGATAATCGGGCCAGGTCCCTTTTTGTCGGTTGCCGCCCCAAGGACGAGAACCCCGATTTCGCCGTCCGATGTTACATGGGCGATGATCTCAGGAACCGCATCGCCTTCGCGAATGACAAGTTCGGGATCAACACCTTGTTTGTCGCGCATCCATTTCGCAAAGACTTCGAAATGGGCGTGAATCCGTTCGCGGGCTTCTTCTTTCATTACGGCACCAACGCCGATCCAATGATTGAATTCATCCGGTGGAATCACAGACAGAATCGCAACACCGCCACCGGTATTGGCCGCCCGCATCGCAGCAAACCGCATGGCGTTTAGGCATTCACGGCTGTCATCCAAGACAACAAGAAACTTGCGCATGATACACTCCCTATCGTGGCAATCATGCCTGTGGACACGACAACTGGCAAGCGGTCACAATGCAATCTGCATCAAGGGGAGCATTCGGCCCGCAATGACGGTTGAGGCAACCGACCCAATACGAACCGCCCCCATATGCGCATAAAATGCCTCGGCTCCCGGATCGGAGTCGATGGTCATAGTCTTGACTTTGGCATGGCGCGCCTGAGCAATGGCCCAAAGCAGCAAGGCGCGGCCCGCGCCGCTTCTGATGGCGTCGGGGTCAACGAAAAGCTTGTCGAGCTGCGCGGCCCCTTGATCAATCGTCACGGTGGCGACACCGATAAACCCCGCGCCCTTGCGGATTACGGCGGTTCGGGCCCCAAGATCGGCGTGGGTGACGGTTAGCTCTTCGCGACATGCGTCAAGGAAATCGGCGCCATATCCCCAATAGGCTTTGGAGCGCAGGCAGAGGTCAGACAGCGCGGCAAGCTCTTGATCCGAGGCCGAAAGCAGCCGTTCCGGCGTCATGTCGATGCGGCCCAATCCCAGTACATGTCACGCACACGGCGGGTGATTGGTCCAACTTGATAGCTGTCATCTTCGATGCCGGTCACCGGAGTGACTTTGTTCATGTTGCCGGACAAAAACACCTCATCCGCAGCTTTGAAATCGTCAAAGCCAAGAACCGTTTCATGTACGATGACACCATCGGCGCGCAGGTTGCTCATGTGGCGGGCGCGGGTGATTCCGGCCAAAAACGTGCCATTGGCGACCGGGGTGAACACCTCGCCGTCTTTGACCATAAACACGTTGGCGGTTGCGGTTTCGGCGACATTGCCGAGGGCATCGGCGACCAAGGCATTGCCAAACCCACGGGCGCGAACTTCGGCTAACATGCGGGCATTGTTGGGATAAAGGCATCCGGCCTTGGCATTTACCACCGCGCTTTCCAGAACGGGACGACGGAAACGTGTATAGCCCAGCGTGGTTGACGCGGTTTCCGGGGCCATGGGGATCTCTTCTAGGCTGATGGCAAAACCGGTGTCGTCACCGCTTGGCACAATTGCCGTCGCATCACCGTGAATCCCCCAATACATTGGTCGGATATAGACCGCGGCCCCGGGGGCAAATCCTTTGAGACCTTCTTGGACCAGCGCGACCATGTCCTCTGTTGTCACCGTCGGGGTGAGCATCAAGGCCGTCGCAGACCGGTTTGTCCGCGCGCAATGAGGTTCCAGATCTGGCGTCAACCCATTGACCATACGCGCGCCATCAAACACGGTTGTGCCCAACCATGCGCCATGATCCGCCGCGCGCATAATCATTGCGTCACCGTCGTGCCATTGGCCGTCATAGTAGGTGCGAATTGTCTTGCCGATTGCCATGTCTGGTCCTCCGTTGTTGGCGCACGCTATGACCAGCGCGCGCCAAGGTCCAGTGCTGACCGAGAGGCTTTTGATCAAACTTCGTGATGCTTTGCTTCTGACATGAGTTTCTCGAGATCCAAGGGCGCGTTTGTCATGGTCAATGTGCCCTGTGCATCCCTTGGCCAATCGGATTGCGGGCGATCCCGATAGATTTCGATACCATTGCCATCGGGGTCTTCGAAGTAGATGGCTTCGGACACGCCATGATCTGCGGCCCCAAGGATCGGCACACCGGATGTCACCACCTGCAAAAGCGTTTGCGCCAAGGCCTGCCGGTCAGGGTATAGAAACGCCACATGGTATAATCCGGGGGCGCGTGGGTCCGGTGTCGGACCGTCCTTGCTATGCCAGGTGTTCAGGCCAATGTGATGGTGATAACCACCCGCCGACAAAAACGCGGCTTGGGTGCCGGATTTTTGTGTGACGTCAAAGCCAAGAACGTCGCGATAAAAGCGGATCGATTGGTTGAGGTCGGTGACCTTGAGGTGGACATGGCCGATACGGGTTTCTGGATGGGTTTTCATGCAAAATCTCCTTGTCCAACATGTGATGAATGTGCGTAAAAGTTACCACTCCATAGATTTGCACGGGATTGGTGCGCGAACCTTGGGTGCGCAGGTGTCTGGTGCGCTATGGGCGTCACGCGGGGCGTATAGGAAACGGTTTCGGCGCAAATCACTGCGAAGGTGTCGGGAATGGCTCACTCATTCGGGGGTGAAAATGGTCTAGACTGCGTCCAAGACCAAAGGAAAACGCGCATGTCCAATACGATCCGATTCACCCTTGATGGCACCGAAGTTGAGGCTGAACAAGGAATGACCATTTGGGAAGTGGCCAATGGCCGGGGCCTGAAAATCCCGCATCTGTGCCACAAACCCGCCCCCGGTTATCGCCCCGACGGCAATTGTCGGGCCTGTATGGTTGAGATCGAGGGTGAGCGGACGCTTGCGGCCTCCTGTATTCGCGAACCCAGCGACGGCATGGTTGTGACAACCAACAATGCCCGCGCGGAAAACGCCCGCAAGATGGTGATGGAACTGCTGCTTGCCGATCAGCCTGAGCGCGACGCGGCGCATGACAAGTCCAGCCACCTTTGGGACATGGCCGAGGAGAACGGTGTTGAAGACAGCCGTTTTCCAACCATCGAGCCCGAGCGGATTCCGCTTTTGGATGACAGCCATGTGGCGATGCGGGTCAATCTGGACGCCTGTATTCAATGCGGGTTGTGCGTGCGTGCCTGTCGCGAGGTGCAAGTAAATGACGTGATCGGAATGGCCGGGCGTGGACATGACGCATATCCGACCTTTGACATGGCCGATCCGATGGGGGCGTCAAGCTGTGTGGCCTGTGGGGAATGTGTTCAGGCCTGTCCAACCGGGGCGTTGATGCCATCGACGGTTTTGGATGCGCAAGAAGTCGGCGACAGCAAAGATTTCGATAGCGAAACCGAGAGCGTTTGCCCCTTCTGCGGCGTGGGTTGCAAGGTCTCGCTCAAGGTCAAAGATGGCAAAGTCAAATACGTTGAGGGCATCAATGGTCCGGCGAATGAGGGGCGTCTGTGCGTCAAAGGGCGGTTTGGGTTCGACTATATCCACCATCCGCACCGATTAACCAAACCCTTGATCCGACGTGAAGACGCCCCGGCCAAAGGGTTGAACGTTGATCCCGGCGATCTTTCGACACATTTCCGCGAAGCCAGCTGGGATGAGGCATTGGACTTTGCGGCCAAAGGGTTGACCGGTCTGCGTGAGGCCCATGGTGGCCGCGCAGTGGCGGGTTTTGGCAGCGCCAAATGTACGAATGAAGAAGCCTATCTGTTCCAGAAATTCATCCGTCAGGGGTTCAAACATAACAACGTCGATCACTGTACGCGGTTGTGCCACGCGTCATCGGTCTCGGCGTTGATTGAAAACGTCGGTTCGGGCGCGGTCACCGCGACCTTTAACGAGATCGAAAATGCCGATGTGGCGATTATCATCGGGGCCAACCCGATTGAAAACCATCCGGTCGCCGCGACCTATTTCAAGCAGTTCACCAAACGCGGTGGCAAACTGATCGTGATGGATCCGCGCGGGGTTGGTATGCGTCGCTTTGCCGATGAGATGTTGCAATTCCGGCCCGGTGCCGATGTGTCGATGCTCAACGCGATCATGCATGTGATCGTCGAAGAAGAGCTTTACGATCGCGCTTATATCGAAAAATTCACCGAGAATTGGGAGGCCGAAAAGCAACATCTTGCGCAATTCACCCCCGAAGCGATGTCGGAAATCTGTGGAATTGAGCCAGAGCAGTTGCGCCGGGTAGCGCGGACCTTTGCCGGGGCCAAGGCGGGGCTGATTTTCTGGGGCATGGGGGTGTCACAGCATATTCACGGCACAGATAATTCGCGTTGCTTGATTTCGCTGGCTTTGATGACCGGCAATGTTGGCAAACCGGGTGCGGGGTTGCACCCGCTGCGGGGGCAAAACAACGTGCAAGGCGCGTCAGATGCGGGGCTTATCCCGATGTTCTTGCCGGATTATCAGAGCGTCACAGACGACGGCATTCGCCAAGCGTTCACGGATGTTTGGGACAGCGACGATTTCAGCAATGAAAAAGGTCTGACCGTTACCGAGATCGTCGACGAGGTTTATGCGGGCAATATCAAGGGCATGTATATTCAGGGTGAAAACCCGGCCATGTCCGACCCGGATGTGGAACATGCCCGCGACGCCTTTGCCAAGCTTGAGTGCATGGTCGTGCAGGATATTTTCCTAACCGAAACAGCGAATTATGCGGATGTGATCCTGCCTGCCTCGGCGCTCTATGAGAAGAATGGCACGGTTTCGAATACAAACCGGCAGGTGCAACGGGTTCGCCCGGCGGTGCCGCCCCCCGGAGAGGCGCGTGAAGATTGGGCCGTAACGGTTGAATTGGCACAGCGCTGTGGGTTGAACTGGGCGTATTCGGATGTCAGCGAGGTTTTCGCTGAGATGAAGCTCAATATGGCGTCGCTCGATAATATCACTTGGGAGCGGTTGAAAACTGAGACGATCACCTATCCGTCGTTGCACGAAACAGACCCGGGTCAACCGATTGTCTTTGGGGATGGGTTCCCGCGTACCGATGGCAGGGCACGGTTTACTCCTGCGTCCGTCGTTGCGCCCGACGAGGCCCCGGATGCGGAATTCCCAATGATCATGACCACGGGCCGCCAGTTGGAGCATTGGCATACCGGGTCGATGACGCGCCGGTCCAAGGTCTTGGATGCGGTTGAGCCGGAAGCGAATTGTTCTTTGCATCCCAAGACGCTGCGGGCGCTTGGGGTTGAGGCCGGGGATATGATCAAGCTGACCACGCGGCGTGGGTCGATTGAGATCATGGCGCGGGCGGATCGGGCAATTGCGGAGGATATGGTTTTTGTGCCCTTCGCCTATGTCGAGGCGGCGGCGAATGTGTTGACCAATCCGGCGATTGACCCCTATGGCAAGATCCCGGAGTTCAAGTTTTCGGCCGTGAGAGTTGAAGCGATGACGAAAATCGCTGCGGAATAGGGCGGTCGGGGGTGACGTGCGTGCGATGCACGACACCCCACCCACCATCCCGACGGGCGATGCGTTTAGGTGTGAGATTCGCCGAATGTCTTTGTGGTGCAGATGGTTTTGCACGCCTTGTGTGGTTCCAAGCGTTGTGCGTTCCCAGCTCCTTCGGCCGCGTTGGGACGCCCGCTGAGAAAGCTGCCTGACGCGGCATCCCAACAAACATCCCAGTCATTGCGAAAATATTTTGGGCCTGCGACAAAGTTCGTGGATTTATGCTATCCTAGTCGGAAAGGAGAACAGCATGGATCCGGTCTCATTGGTCTTTTATGCCTGCGTGTGTGGGGTGCTTGGCTTGGCCGGGCCGAAACTTGGTGCGGCTCCTGTTCGGTTAGGGATTGGGGCTTTGGTGGGGATCGTCGCGGTCACTGCTCTTCCACATGTGAAAACGGTGCTAGGCCTGACTGAGGCCTATGCGACACTATCGCCCTAACCCCATTCCACATCCCCCAAAAAGATATATCCAGCCCCGTAGATGGTTTTGATCAGACGTGGGTTTTTGGGATCTTCTTTAAGCTTGGTGCGTAGGCGCGAGATGCGGACATCCATGGCGCGATCAAAGCTTTCGCCCGCTGCACCTCCCAAGGTTTCCTGCATATGCGCGCGAGAAATAAGGCGTTTGGGGCTTTCAAGGAAGAGCCGCAACACTTCGCCTTCGGCATGACTAAACGGGGTTTCATCCCCGTCACTATCGACCAAAGTATAGCGATCAAAATGCGCGGTCCAACCGTTGAACGTGGCGGTGTCCCCTTGGGCCGCCGCGGCTTTGGGGCCGCGCATACGGGCGCGAATGCGGGCGACAACTTCTGCCGGATCAAAGGGTTTGATGATATAGTCATCAGCCCCAAGTTCGAGGCCGGTGATCTTGTCCTGAACCTGAGCGCGGCCGGAAATGATAATGATAATCGCGCCCTGTTCCAACGCCAGCCGATGCACCACCGAGAGCCCATCGCGATCCGGCAATCCAAGATCAACCAAACAGACATCAGGCGTTGTGCGCCGCAAGGCGGCTTCGAATTCGGTGGCACGGGCAAAGGTCAGGGTGCGAAACCCGGCTTCTGTCAAAGCTTCGGACAGCATGTCGCGAATGGCGGGTTCATCGTCCAAAATGGTGACAAGCGCACTCATGTCTCTTCCTTTCCAAAGCCAAGAAATCGGGCCAGATTGGTGGCGTCAAACGGTTTGGCCAACACCGGGGCACGGGTGCGGGCCTTTTCGTGCAAAGGGTGATCTTGCGGCAATGAGGTCATGAGCCGCAGCGGTAGGTTTGGCAGATGGTCGGCCAGTGTGAAACCGGGGTCTTCGCCTTCGAGAGAAATATCCGACAGGATCAGCGCAATGTCAGGCAGACCTTCGGCCAAGGCGCGCGCTTCGGCGACCGAGGCGGCTTCGACCACGTTGAATTCCAGGTCGGTTAGCATTTCGCGCACGGATGCGCGAATATCGGGGCTGTCTTCGACAAGCAGAACAAGACCGGCCTTGGGCAGGTCGATCGCGGGGCGCAGTGGCAGGCGCAGGCGGATTTCGGCCCCGGTTTCGGTGTTAGACAGGCGCATGTCACCCCCGGCGAGTTTGGTCATGTCATAGACCATCGCGAGCCCAAGTCCGGAGCCTTCGCCGCCTTTGGTGGTGAAGAACGGATCAAGCGCATGGGCCAGCGCGTCGTCGGAAAAACCGGTGCCTGTGTCTGTGACACTGATTTGCAGCCAGGTCTTTTTGAACTCGGTTGCTGTCACCCGAATGGTCCCGGCCTGACCACAGGCATCGCGGGCGTTGAGGATCAGGTTTAAGAGTGCGTCTTGCAGAAGACCATGATCAACCATGAGGCGGTTTTGGGTTTCGTCCACCACTTGTAGCGAAATCGCCGAGGGCAGGGACGGGGTGGCAAGAGTTTGAAGTTCCTTGAGAAAAGGACCGATCAAAAGCGCTTCGGGTTGCCAGCGGCGATGGGCGGTGATGTCGGCGATGCGATTAAGCAACCGCCCCCCACGCCGGGCCGCTTGAAGAGTGGCGGCGATCAAGGGTTCGGCATTGCTCCCCAGATACATCCGCTCAAGCTTGGATTGCATGCCAAGGATGATGGTGAGCAAGTTTGAGAAATCATGCGCCAGACCGCTGGTCAGTTGCGCGGCCATTTCACGACGCCGGGTTTGTTGGAGCGCGGCGCGGGTTTGGGTTTCTTCGGTCACGTCTTGGGACAGGATATAGACGCCCGGTTCCAGCGGATCGGGGGTGAAAACCACGCGAATGCGCCGGGATGAGGCCTCGTGGGTGAATTCAAAGGTGTTTTGTTGGCCCTTCATCGCCGCGTCGAGAAAGGGCAGGACCTTGGCATAGGCCTGATCCCCCAAAGCGTCGCGGATATGGGTGCCCAAAATTTTGGTTGGGCGACCGGGCATGACAAGATGAAGGCGTTTGTTGGAAAAGGTATAGCGGCCATTTTCATCGACACGGGCGATATGGGCCGGCATCATTTCAGTGGTGAGGCGGGTGCGCGCTTCCATTTCGGTTAACTCGCGCCGGGCTTCCATCAATGCCTTGTTGGTGGCGGCGAGGGCGCGGTTGGTGGCCGATAGTTCTTCGGAGCGTTTTAGGACTTCTTCGGAGAGTTGTTCGGAATGAGTGCGCAGCAATTGTTCTTGGGCACGGGTTTCGGTGATGTCGGTGTAGACGGTGACCCAGCCACCTTGGGGGAGGGGGGCACCTTCGATGCTGACGATGCGGCCATTGGCGCGGGTGCGTTCGACGTAATGGGATTGAAAGGCCATAGCGGTTTCAACCCGATCTTTGATAAAGGTTTCGGGGTCATCGACTTCTCCATACTCTCCTCGTGAGACGAGATGGCGAATGGTGTCTTCAAAGCTTGCTCCTGGGGTGGTGAGGCGGTCGGGCAGGTTGAACATTTCCACAAAAGGCGCGTTGCACACCGCAAGGCGTAGGTCGCTGTCATAGATCGACAGAGCTTGTTGAATAAGGTTTAGACCGGCCTGGGTGAGCGCTTGATTGATCATAGGGATGTCGGGTCGCTTGTCCTGCGGACGTCGCCCCACCCGCCATCCCGCAACGTATGTTGCTTCTGATAAGGGGCTGGATTGAGAAGGCTGTCCTTTGGTTGTTGAGGCTAGGGTAACGCGCGACAAAGGGTGGGGCCAAGCGGAAAACTTGCGCTGTTACAATTCGTAAGATTCAGGAAATGTTCAGGAAAAAGTTGACCGACAGTTTGGAGCCTGACCAAATAGGCGGCAGAATCGCATAAGCGATCTGGTCCCACATGGGGGCCGCTGATTGGTGTCGGTTGAGGAGCCGGCATTAGGGAGGACACAACGTGGCTAAGTTGGCTGAGGGCGCAGATGGTCTGTGCTCGGTACCTGCATTATTGCAACGAAACGCTGAGACATTCGGCGACCGTCCCGCTTATCGCGAGAAGGAATACGGGATCTGGCAGAGCTGGACCTGGAAAGAGGCATCCAAAGAGATTGAAGCGCTGGCGCTTGGTCTTTTGAACCTTGGGGTGAACAGAGGGGATCATGTGGCGATTATTGGCCGCAACCGTCCCTATCTGTATTGGTCAATGGTCGCGGCGCAGATGGTTGGCGCGGTTCCGGTGCCTTTGTATGCCGATGCAGTGGCGGAAGAGATGGAATATGTGTTGTCGCATTGCGGCGCACGGTTTGTCATCGCGGCGGATCAAGAGCAGGTCGACAAGGTCATCGACATCCAAGAGCATCTGCATCAGTTCGAGCATATGCTTTATGTCGATCCGCGCGGCATGCGGAAATATGACCACCGGCGGTTGCATGAGTTCAGCCATGTGCAGGATCAGGGTCGTGCGGCCTATGATGAGTTCATCGAAGACCTCAAAATCCGCATGGGTGAGCTGACCTATGACAGCACTTGTGTCATGCTGTATACGTCGGGGACGACGGGCAAGCCCAAGGGGGTTGTTCTGTCAAACCGCAATATCATCGAATCCGCCAAGGCGAGTTCTGAGTTCGATGGGCTGACAGAAAAAGAAGAAATTCTTGCTTACCTACCAATGGCTTGGGTTGGCGATTTTATCTTTTCTTTGGGGCAGGCCTATTGGGCGGGTTTCTGTGTGAACTGTCCGGAAAGTGCCGAGACGATGAAGACGGACCTGCGTGAAATTGCACCGTCTTATTACTTTGCACCGCCAGCGGTTTTTGAGGGTCAGCTGACCCAAATCATGATCCGTATGGAAGATGCGGGCAACTTCAAGAAGAAGATGTTCCATCACTACATGGCGCACGCCCGCAAAGTCGGGCCAGACCTTCTTGAAGGTAAGCCGGTTGGGATGATGGACCGTTTGAAATACGCGGTCGGCGAGTTCATGGTCTATGGGCCGCTGAAAAACGCGCTGGGCTTTTCCAATGTGCGGGTTGGCTATACGGCGGGTGAAGCGATCGGGCCGGAGTTGTTCGATTTTTACCGGTCGCTTGGTATCAACCTCAAGCAGCTCTACGGCCAAACCGAAGCAACGGTTTTCATCACACAGCAGCCAGATGGCGAAGTGCGCTCGGATACCGTTGGTGTTCCTAGCCCCGGTGTCGAAATCCGGATCGAAGATAGCGGTGAAGTGTTTTACCGGTCACCAGGCACATTTGTTGAGTATTACAACAACCCAGAATCGACGGCCGACACCAAGGACGCCGAAGGTTGGGTTGCCACCGGGGATGCGGGTTTCTTTGAGAAAAGCAGCGGGCATTTGCGGATTATCGACCGGATCAAAGACGTTGGTAAAATGTCGGATGGCGGCATGTTCGCGCCCAAATATGTTGAGAACAAGCTGAAGTTCTATCCCAACATTCTTGAGGTTGTGGTGTTTGGTGCCGGGCGTGATCGTTGCACAGCTTTTGTGAACATCGACCTGACGGCGGTGGGCAACTGGGCGGAACGCAACAACATCGCTTATGCGTCTTATCAAGAGCTTGCCGGGCATCCTGAGGTTTTGGACACGATCCAGAGCCATATCGAGGAAACCAATATCTCGATTGCTCAGGACGAAATGCTGGCCGGATGTCAAATCCACCGCTTCTTGATTTTGCACAAAGAGCTTGATGCGGACGACGGTGAAATGACCCGGACCCGCAAGGTGCGTCGCAAGATCGTTGGCGAGAAATTCGATGATCTGGTGACGGCGCTCTATGATGGGTCAGACGAGATTTATACCGAAACGGAAGTCACTTATGAGGACGGCCGCAAAGGGAAGATCACTGCAACATTGCAGATCCGTGACACCAAGGTGCAGGCAGTGGCCGCCAAGATGGCGGCGGAATGATGGGGACGACGCTTGTGCGATGCACATCGCCCCGCCCACCATCCCGCAGCCCCCGCGACTTTAGAAAGAAGACACAGGCATGACAGAGACTGAAGGATACGTCACAGCCGATGGTCGCCAGATTGGCGGTCAGTTGATGGAGCTGAAGAACATCACCTTGAAGTTCGGTGGTGTGACCGCGATCAGCGATATTTCGTTCGACATCCACGAAGGTGAAATTCGCGCGATCATCGGTCCGAACGGCGCTGGCAAATCGTCGATGCTCAACATCATTTCGGGGTTCTACACCCCGACCATTGGCGAACTTTGGTACAAAGGCGAAAAACGCCCGGCAATGAAGCCGTTTGAGATCGCCCGCATGGGGGTTGCCCGGACGTTCCAGAACATTGCCTTGTTCGAAGGCATGACCGTTCTCGACAACGTCATGACCGGTCGTTTGACGCATATGAATGCTGGGATCGGCGCGCAGGCTTTGTGGTATGGCAAAGCCCGTGACGAAGAAATCGCCAACCGTGAAGTGGTTGAAAAGGTCATCGACTTCCTTGAAATCCAGAACATCCGCAAAACGCCAGTTGGCCGTTTGCCCTATGGGTTGAAGAAACGGGTTGAGCTGGCACGGGCCTTGGCGGCGGAACCGTCGATCCTTTTGTTGGATGAGCCGATGGCCGGGATGAACGTTGAGGAGAAAGAGGACATGAGCCGCTTTATTCTTGATGTGAATGACGAATTTGGCACCACGATTTGCCTGATCGAACATGACATGGGCGTGGTCATGGACCTATCCGACCGCGTTGTCGTGATGGATTACGGCAAAAAGATCGGGGACGGCCCACCTGATGAGGTACGCAACAACCAAGACGTCATCGACGCTTATCTGGGGGTGCCGCACTGATGGTCGATAACAACAAAATTGTGAGCGGAGAGTTGTCCCCCGACATTGCCGGCGATCTCATTGAGCGCTGCGTCAACGTCCTGCTTGCGCGGGATATTGGGACAGTATTCGTGGGCGAGGATATCTCTCCGCAAAGCGATGAACCGGCGGAGGCTGACACTGAATGGCGGCGGATCTCGGAGCAGGGGGCCTCGTTTGAAGTCAGACACAAGCGTATGAAGCAAGGAACGCCAACCCGGCGCCGGAGAGGGCCTGTCAATGACAGTTGTGCAGTGGCTTGGAGGCAGCTCTCATCGCAAGATGGCACTGCGCTCAGACACGCGCTGAATGACGGATTTCGTGCTGCGGGTTTCGAGGTTTATCAAACGGTTCCGACAGAAAATGACGGGGCGCAGCCGGAGAATATCGTGTTCGAAACACACAAAGATGGTCTGCCGGTCCGAGGTGCCACATACCGGTTTCCCGACAAGGTGGGTGATCTGGTTTTGGCCGAAGTCAACACGGGCACGCAGGCGCTCTTGAGCCGCGAGGGGCAGTGAAAACTATGCTGAACGACATCTTTATCGCACCGTTTGCCGACATGATTGCGGCACCGGACTTCTTGCTTCAGGTGCTATGGGAAGGGCTGGTTTCCGGCATTCTCTACGCTCTGATCGCGCTCGGCTTTGTTCTGATCTTTCGCTCAAGCCGTATCTTTAACTTTGCCCAAGGCATCATGGTGGTGTTCGCCGCTCTGACGCTTGTCGGTCTACATGCGATGGGCATACCGGCTTGGATCTCGGTTGTTCTGACGCTGGGCGTTATGTTCGTTCTTGCGGTGAGCATTGAGCGTATTGTTCTTCGCCCGCTTGTTGGGCAGCCCGATATCATCCTGTTTATGGCCACAATTGGTATCACGCTATTCCTTATTGGTGGCGGCGAGATCATCTTTGGTGGTGAAAACAAGGTGATGATCTCCGAAGAGTTGGGCATCCCGACCGGCGACACGGTTCTGGAACCTTGGGGCGGCCTTTTGATCCTACAACACCTTGATATCACGGTTGTTGTTGTGGCAACGGCGCTTGTTGCGGCCTTGTTGGCCTTCTTGAACTACACGCAAATGGGCCGGGCGATCCGGGCCTTGGGTGACGATCACCAAGCCGCGCTTTCGGTTGGCATCTCGCTGCAAACCGTTTGGGTTTTGGTCTGGTTCATCGCCGGTATCATTGCGCTGGTCACGGGCATCGCCTGGGGTGCACGGGCCGGGGTGAGCTTTGCCCTAGAGGTCATCGCTTACAAAGCTCTGCCGGTTCTGATGCTTGGTGGTTTGGAATCGATCACAGGTGCCATTATCGGCGGCTTGATGATCGGTATCCTTGAAAAACTGTTTGAGATTTATTGGGGCCAACCGTTGTTGGGCGGCAATACCGAAACATGGTTTGCCTTTGTCCTCGCGCTCTTTGTGCTCTTGTTCCGCCCCCAAGGTCTCTTTGGTGAAAAGATTATCGAACGGGTCTAGCGCAGCGCGGGGCGCGCTGCACAAGATCCAAAATCGGGCGGGGCGTGGAGGAGCGCCCCACCCGTCCCAAAGACTGAGACACAAGACACTAGAATTGGACGTGGAAAACATGGCTAAACTGATTGCAATCCTGAACGTCGTGGCATGGTCCGGCTTCTGGTCTTTTGGATACCTCGCGCTAAGCGCAGGCACCGAAAACCCGAACCAAACCACCATCGCGGTCCTGCTCGCAGCAGGCGGGGCGGCGGTTGGACTTTGGGCATGGCTCTGGCTGGTGCGTCATTCCGAGGCAATCGGATACGCCAAACCCGCCAACCGCGTGCGCATCACCAATGAGGAGATGGTCTGATGCTTTACCGTACCGCTGGCCAGTTCAAGACCAGCTACAAATCCGATCAGGCGCTGTTCCCGATCAAACAAGACGCTTTTTTGTTGGGGGTTATCCTGCTCTTCGCGGTGGTGATCTTTCCACTGACGGCAAGCGAATTTACCTTTCAAACCATCCTAATCCCGATCCTGATCTATTCGCTCGCTGCGCTTGGGTTGAATATCTTGACCGGTTTCGCGGGGCAGCTATCGCTTGGAACGGCGGCGTTTATGGGCGTTGGGGCCTATGCCTGCTACAAGATGGTCACCTTGATGCCGTGGATGAACCCGATCGTCGCGATCTTGTTCTCGGGCGTTTTTAGTGCCGGTGTTGGCGTTGCCTTTGGTATCCCATCCTTGCGGATCAAAGGGTTTTACCTCGCGATTGCCACCTTGGCGGCCCAGTTCTTCTTGGTCTGGCTGTTTGAAAAATGGGCTTGGCTTTATAACTACAACGCCTCGGGCGCGATCCAGGTGCCTAACCTGAAAATGTTCGGTGTTTATATCGCCGGTCCTCAGGCAAGCTCGGTTATGCAATATTTTGTGGTGTTGTTCATCGTCAGCCTGCTGACCATGGTCTGTATCAACCTGACCCGTGGCAACCTTGGCCGGACATGGAAAGCGACACGCGATATGGACATCGCGGCGGAATTGATCGGCATCAACCTGATGAAATCAAAACTGACCGCCTTTGCAGTGTCGTCCTATATCGTTGGTGTGGCTGGTGCTCTGTTCGTCTTTATGTGGCGCGGTGCGGCTGAGCCGAACCTGTTCGACATCCCGCTAAGCTTCCGGGTGCTGTTCATCGCGATCATCGGTGGGCTTGGTTCGGTCATGGGCAACTTCCTTGGCGCGATCCTGATTGTTGGCCTTCCGGTTGTTCTCAACCTGCTGCCTGCCGCCTTGGGCATTCCGATTAGTTCGGCCACGGTTGAGCACCTCAATATCATGTGTATCGGCAGCTTGATCATCTTCTTCTTGATCGTTGAGCCACATGGCTTGGCCCAACTCTGGCGCCTGATCCGCGAAAAACTCATTATCTGGCCCTTCCCGCACTAAGCGGGGCGTGCCCACCCGAACCACCTGAATAATTTCAATATTCGACATCAAAAATCCATGGGAGGAGACAAGATGAAGACTTTTGCAAAAATGGCAGCGGCCGCCGTAGTGGCATCCGTTGTAGCCGGAGCGGCGATGGCCGAGGGCCTCTATACGCCGAACCTCAGCTATCGGACCGGCCCTTTTGCGGCGACTGGTATTCCACTGATGAACGGCCAGAAAGACTATATGGCGATGCTGAACGCCCGTGATGGCGGCGTCGGTGGCGTAGCGATCGACTTTGAGGAATGCGAAACCGGCTATTCCACTGAAAAAGGCGTTGAGTGCTACGAGAAAACCAAAGGCAAAGCGATTGTAACACAGCCGTGGTCGACCGGTATCACCTTGCAGGTTCTGCCAAAAACCAACGTTGACATGATCCCCATCCTGGCTCCGGGCTATGGTTTCTCGCCAATGATGGACGGCAAAACCTTCCAGTGGGCGTTTAACATGCCATCGGGTTATTGGGATGGTGCGGACATGATCCTGCAGTATCTGCAATCTCAGGGCGACCTGAAGGGTAAGAAAGTTGCCTTCCTGCACCTTGACCACCCTTATGGAAAAGAGCCTCTTCCGCTGCTGGAAGCCAAAGCAGAGTCAATGGGTTACGAACTTCTTCCGATCCCTGTTGGTCTGAAAGAAATGCAGAACCAGTCGGCTCAGTGGTTGCAAATCCGCCGCGAGCGTCCTGACTATGTCGTCATGTGGGGCTGGGGCGCGATGAACGCTGGTGCCATCACCGAAGCTGTTAAAACCAAGTTCGACATGTCGAAAATGGTTGGCGTTTGGTGGTCTGGTCACGATGCCGATCTGGCAATCGTTGGCGAGAAAGGCAAAGGCTACAAATCAATCAGCTGGTCCTTCCCTGATGCCGCATCCGGCGTTATGGCCGACATCAAGAAGCACGTTGTAGACGCCGGTCTGTCCGAGTCCAACGAAACCGAGATGAACGGCGTGTTCTACGGTCGTGGTCTGGTTATGTCGATGATCTTGGCCGAAGGCATCAAGGTTGCTCAGGACAAGTATGGCGCAGCCGAAATCAACGCAGAACAGCTGCGCTGGGGTCTGGAAAACATCAACATCACCGAAGACCGTCTGGCCGAGCTGGGCATGTCCGGCATGGTTCCTGCCTTCTCCACATCTTGCGCCAACCACACCGGTCACTCCGGTGGTTGGATGCTGGAATGGGACGGTGCGAAGTTTGTCAAAGTGTCCGATCACCTGGCACCTGACACCGCCGCTTATGTCGATATCGCAAACGCCAAGGCCGCTGAATATGCCGAAGCCAATGCGCCTTGGGCTGTAAACGAAGAGTGCGAAGGCTAATCCGCCTTTTCATCTCCAGCGGCGGCATTGTTCGCCGCTGGAACCCGCGATTTTTGCAAGAGAAGATGCCGCTATGCTAGACGCCGCAAAGACCGACGAGACCCTTCTTGAGGTCAACAATATCGAGGTGATCTACAACCATGTGATCCTCGTTCTCAAGGGCGTAAGCCTGAACGTTAAAAAGGGCGGTATCACCGCGCTGCTCGGCGGCAATGGCGCCGGCAAAACCACCACACTCAAGGCGATTTCGAACCTGTTGCATTCCGAACGTGGCGAAGTCACCAAAGGCTCGATCGTCTACAAAGGAGAAGGTGTTCAAGATCTGGACCCAGCGCAGTTGGTGAAACGCGGTGTTATTCAGGTGATGGAAGGCCGTCACTGTTTTGAACACCTGACCGTCGAAGAAAACCTTTTGACCGGGGCCTATACCCGCAAGGCCAGCAAGGGCGAAATCGACGCCGATTTGCAGATGGTCTATGACTATTTCCCACGTCTCAAGGAACGTCGCCGCTCGCAGGCTGGCTATACCTCGGGTGGGGAACAACAGATGGTTGCCATTGGCCGCGCGCTGATGTCACGACCAGACACTGTTTTGCTTGATGAACCGTCGATGGGTCTTGCGCCACAGCTTGTGGAACAGATTTTTGAGATCGTGAAATCGGTAAACGAAAACGAAGGCGTGTCCTTTCTCCTTGCCGAACAGAACACCAATGTGGCCCTGAAATACGCCCACTACGGTTATATTCTGGAAAATGGCCGCGTGGTGATGGATGGGCTGGCCGCTGATCTGCGCGAAAATCCGGACGTCAAAGAATTCTATCTCGGTGTGTCCGATGACGGGCGTAAAAGCTTCCGTGATGTGCGGTCGTACCGCCGTCGCAAGCGGTGGTTGGCATAACGCCACCTGCATTTGCCACTCAACTGACCAAGAAACCCAAAGGGAGATCAAGCGTGTTCCGACGCTCTCAGTTCAGCTATGCGCGCAAGGGCTTCGTCCCGAGAGTTGCGAATGTTAGGGCGAAAGTCCTGACTTTCGGCGCGCATGCGAATGTCGGCTTCGGTCTCGCTTCCGGGGGCGTAGCGCACCGAGCCACGCGAATGGGCATTGTTCAACAGCTTGCCCCGATGGGCAAAACGCACCCATGCACCGGGTTCGATGGTGCAATTCTCGTAGTTGATCAGGAAGAACCACTTGTCCTGACCGCTATCGCCAATCCGGGCTTCGATATGATCGTAAAAGTCGTTGACGTCCCGCGAGTGGTAGAAGGTGAAATTTGCAAAATTCGCCTCCATGATCGAGGTTTCGGGGCTGAAACTAAGTCGTTCGGCCAACTCATCAGAGGTGTAGTTCGACAGGTTCCCCGACCCGCCGCCCCGGCGCGACGGAAGCTTTTTCAGACGCGCGATGGCTTGGTTCCGACAACTAAACAGGTTGGGATCAAAGTGATCGGTTTGGGCGGCATCGGCGATGCGTGCCGCGGTCTCGGACGACGCATCAAAGCGCACCGTTCCCATACTGTGCGCCAAGTTCAACGCCTTGCCCCGCGAGGCATAGGCGGGCCAGGCGACTTGGTCGATCTGCAATCCATGCAGGTTGACCAGAAAAAACCAAAAGCGGTGCCCGGATGCGGCAATGCTATCTTCGATAAAATCGTAGAACCGATTGGTGACGGCGCTGCTGCAAAAATGGAAGTCGGAAAAATCCGCTTCGAGGGTTTGCAGCTCGTCATGAAACCGCAATCGGTTGGCAAATTCTTGGGTCATGCTCAGGTCTTTCTCGCTGCGCAGTTGCGGCACGTTAAACGACAGACGTTAGCAAGACCTTTTCTTTACAATTCTCATCAAAGTGACAGACGGAGGGTGGCATGAGCACCTATTTCGACGCTTTTGAAACCCGCAGCCAGGACGCGCGTGACGCCGACCAGCTGGAAGGTCTGAACGCTCAATTGGCCCGCAACGGGATGGATCCGGTCAACAGCCTTGCCGATCTGGCCGGGCTACCGGTGTTGCGCAAATCCGATCTGGTGGCGCGCCAAAAGGAACAATCCCCCTTTGGGGGCCTGCCGGTCTCCAACCTTGCGCATGTGTTCCAAAGCCCCGGCCCGATCTATGAACCCGGCGGGGTAAGCCACGATTGGTGGCGGATGGGGCGGTTCCTGCATGCTTGTGGCATCGGTCAGGGCGATATCGTCCAAAACTGTTTTGGCTATCATCTCACGCCTGCGGGCATGATTTTTGAAAGCGGCGCGCGCGCGGTGGGGGCCGCTGTGTTGCCAGCGGGAATCGGGCAAACCGAACTGCAGGCCCGCGCCGCCCATGATGTGGGTGTTACGGCTTATGCTGGCACGCCGGACTATCTCAAGATTATTCTTGAGAAGGCGGACGAGCTTGGTCTTGAGCTTAAAATCACCCGCGCAGCCGTTGGCGGTGGCGCTCTCTTCCCATCACTGCGACAGTATTATGCCGATCGCGGCATCGACTGTTTGCAGTGTTATGCCACCGCCGATCTCGGCAATATTGCTTATGAAAGCCCTGCGATGGAGGGGATGATCGTCGATGAAAACGTCATCGTCGAAATCGTCACCCCCGGCACCGGTGACCCTGTTGCCCCCGGTGAGGTGGGAGAAGTGGTTGTCACCACGCTCAACCCGGATTACCCGCTGATCCGCTTTGCCACCGGTGATTTAAGCGCTGTTATGGATGGGCCAAGCCCCTGTGGCCGCACCAATATGCGCATCAAGGGCTGGATGGGGCGCGCCGATCAGACCACCAAGATCAAGGGCATGTTTGTGCGTCCCGAACAGGTCGCCCAGCTTGTTGCCAAACATGATGACATCGCGCGCGCCCGCGTCGTTGCCTCTCGCGAGGGGGAAATGGACGTCATGACCGTGCGAATCGAAACCGCCGGTGATGATGTCGCGGCGTTTGAAACGTCGGTGGCCGAGCTTTTGAAGCTCAAAGGCCGCGTCGAACTGGTTGAAATCGGCGGATTGCCGCGCGATGGGCTGGTGATCGAGGATGCGCGCTCCTACGACTAACATTCTGTCTTGCCCCATGTCTGACCACCGTTAGGCTTGGGGCAGGAGGACTGTTATGCGTAATTCCTTTATTCCATTTTTAACTGCTTTATTGACGACGACCAGTGTGGCACAGGCCGCTGGCGACGCGCTGGTGATTGGCAATAGCCAATATGACACCATTCAAACCCTCTTTGGCGCGGACCGTATGGACGTCGCCGCCGAGGCACTTCGCAACAAGGGCCTTGATGTCACCGAGTTGCAGGATGCGTCATCTGACGAGATGCGGATCGGGTTTGCCGATTTTCTGAAAGAGCTCGATGAAACCGATAGCCCGGTGGTGATACTGCTGGCCGGGGCGATTGTGCATGGGGCTGGCGGGGCGTATTTGCTGCCGGTTGGTGACCAAGATAGCGCGACACCGGCTCAGGTTTTGACACGGGCCTTTCCAATTGACGCGGCGCTGACGGTTCTTAGCCGATATCCGGGACGTGGGTTTTTGGTGATTGGCGAGACACCAGTGGATATTGATCTGGGCTCCTACCTGACGCAGGGGGCAGGGCGACTTGACCTGCCATCTGGTGTGACGGCCCTTCGTGGGTCTGCCTCTGATATTGTCAGCTTTGCCTCCAAAGAGCTAACCAACGCCGATACGCCGATCCTGACGGCGGCCAATGATTACGGGCTTGATGTTTCCGGCTATATTCCGCGCGATCTTGTCTTGCTGCGCGAGACCGAGGTCGTAGCCCCCGTCGCCCCGCCCAAACCCAAGGTTGACCCGGATGCCGATGTCGCCGCTTGGGAAACCGCCCAGCGTCTGGACAATGCCAAGGGTTACCAAGCTTATCTCGATAGCTTTGCCGAGGGGGCCTTTGCCTCGGCGGCGAAACAACGGCTCAAGGCGATAGAAACCGAACCGTTCTACAAACAACGGCGCGCCGAAGAAGCGCTTGGTTTGAACCGTGATGAACGGCGCAAGATTCAGCGGGACCTGACCATTCTTGATTTCAATCCGCGTGGTATCGACGGGATTTTCGGCCCCGGATCGCGCAAGGCGATTGGCCGTTGGCAGGAATCTGTGGGTGAGGCCCCAAGCACCTATATCACCCGCCCGCAAATTGAACGCTTGGCCGGAGCAGCGGGGAAACGCGCCGAAGAGCTTGAGGCAGAGGCCATCAAGCGCCGCGTCACGCAAGACAAGGCCGACCATGCCCTATGGTCCAAGGTCATGGATCAAGGCACCGAAGTCTCGATCCGCCAATATCTAACCAAATACCCCGATGGTCTGCATGCGGTCGAGGCGCGCAAGCTTTTGCGGGTGATCGAAAAACAACGCGGCGGAGGCGCGGCGGCGGCGGATCAACGTGCGTGGAACGATGCACGCGAGGCTGACACGGTGGCGGCGCTTAATAGGTATCTCAAGGATCGCCCCGGCGGTGCCTTTGCCGCCGAGGCCAAGGCCCGGATTAGCGAGCTGCAGCGCAATGCCAAGCTTGAACGCGACCGTCAGGCGGCGTTGTCCGAAGAACAGGCGCTTGGCCTGAATTCCGTGGCGCGCAAACTGGCGGAATCCCGGCTTGCCAACCTGAAAATGAACCCCGGCCCAGTGGATGGGAAATTTGACAAACGCACCCGCGATGCCATCCGCCGTTACCAAAAGGCGCATAGTTTACGGGTTTCAGGATTTCTGGACGAGCAAACGGTGGTTCAGCTTTTGGCCGGAACGCTGCTCGGGCGGTAATGCGAAGCCGTAGCACCACTGTTGCCGATGGCCAAAATGATCCAACCCGCCTGAAACAAGGGCCTTTGCCGCGTGGCAAGGGGCCGCCCTGAGCCAAGAGCAACCAAGTTACGGCCACAGAGCTATCTGGTGTTCGGACAGCTTCAGATCACTGTCTGACCGAACGAACCTGATCGACGTCAACGCTGGATGGCTAACACGATTGTGTTTGATCCTTTCACCACTCAAAAACGGAAGGGAAGATTATTGTTTAAGACTGTCTTATTGTGCATCCCTTCGAAGCTGGTCGTCCCAAACGCGTTTGCTCAGGTCGCCGGTTCAGGCAATTGCCCTGCGGATTTCACAACTTATTCTACCCTGAATCAGAGGCTTTTTTCGAACGGCCGGTCAGTGGCTTAGGGATTTTCAAATGAACGTCGGTTACTCTGGGAATATCAGCTTGGCTCTTGTGGTCACTTTCGTATGTCTGATGGTCCTCAATAAGCGCAACAAACCCAAGCGCCTCCCAATTTTGGGAGCACTGGCTATCCTCATCGGGGTTGCCTACGGCAGCCAATTCATTTTGCCCCCCGTACAAGATGCGCTCCGCGAGGTTTTCTTTTTTCGGCGCATAACCGAAGGCGCGGTCTTCATTGGCCTGTTTTTCTCGTGCGCCGCCCTTTTCATTTTTGAGCGAAAAGACGCGTCGCGACGGGTGCCACTTTGGGCCGGTTTTGGCGTGGGTTTGGTGGCGATGTTTGGTTTGCCACCGCTTTTGGATACAATGACAGGCAAATATCAGGATGCCTCTCTGCGCGCAGATGTAAACGCCTGTACTGACGGTATGACTGGAAACTCAGGGCCGAGAGAGGTGGCCAATACATGTGACTTTCCTCTCGTCGTAGGACTGTGCTTGTCGAATGAGGCCAATCCGGAGACTTGTGCCCGGTCCGTAACGATTGCACCTGGTATGTCGGCTTCGATTGCAGCCACAGGCGAAGAGATTGTTTCGATGCCCGCCAACTTGAACGGGGCAACTATTGTCGCGTGTCGACCACCGCATCGGCCGTCTCGTACCAAGAAAGTTGGAGGCCGAGGATACCGGGGAGTTTGCTTGCCAGAAGGATGATCGTGTCGGAAACGTTCTTAGTACAATCAACCCGATGGGGCACGCGTGCTAACCTAAATCGGCTCTGGTCTCAGTTCTTTTTTGACAGTTTTCCAGAGGTTTGTGGCGCGGCGATACCCAAAAATATTGAGCGGTTTAGACTATTGGCTGCGATAGCAGACATTGCTGTTGCCAGAGGGAACCGCAGCATAGCATCGCCAACTTTGTCCTAAAAGCTGGGCTAGGGGGGGCTCTCAACAGCTCGCAATCAAAACACCACATTACCTGATGAGCGCAGAGGCTCTTGTGGTTGCTGTGCGAGGGGGGGCGATTGGGTTTCAATCCATACAAAAGAAAAACCGCAGACGCGAGCCTGCGGTTTTATCACTGTCCCGAAATCGGGGTGTCCGTCAAACTGACCGGGGCTTAACCCTGGCGAGCTTTAAACCGGCGCTGCGTCTTATTGATGACGTATACGCGGCCCTTGCGGCGCACAACGCGGCAGTCGCGGTGGCGCTTTTTGAGCGAACGGAGCGAGTTTGCGACCTTCATGATGGTCTCTCCTCTATCGCGGCGCGCGAGCGCCAGTGTTGCTGCAACCTTGTGGTCCGCTACGAACCAGAAGGCGGTGAATTCCATGGTGGGCGATACTGGGATCGAACCAGTGACCCCTTCGATGTCAACGAAGTGCTCTACCGCTGAGCTAATCGCCCCTATGGCCTTCGCGAATTTCGTTGCCCCGAAATAAAACGGGGCGCGGATCACCGCGCCGGTTCCGGGTCTATAAAAGGAGTCGGAACTGGGATCAAGGGCTTTTGATAGAGGTTTTTTTCAGGCTATGTTGTTTCCAAAGGAAGACGTGATGCCCAGTACTTCATATCACTTGCATTTACCCGACGCTTTTACCTCATGCGTTGTATTTGCCTCGCCCCATAGTGGCCGTGATTACCCGTGGTCGTTCCTGCGGGGCACGGTTTTGGACGATCATACCATCCGATCTTCCGAAGATGCCTTTGTAGATAGGCTTTTTGACTGTGTTCCCCAGTTTGGTGCGGCATTTTTGCGCGCCGGTGCCCCGCGGGCTTATGTTGATCTCAACCGCGCCTGTGACGAGCTTGATCCGGCCCTGATCGAAGGGGTGAGCAAGCGCAGCCATAATCCGCGCATTGCCTCCGGTCTTGGGGTTGTGCCGCGCGTTGTGTCCAATGGGCGTGCGATTTACCGCGGTAAACTCCCAATGTCCGAGGCCGAGCGCCGAATCACCCGGATCTGGCGCCCCTATCATGCCAAGCTCGCGGACCTGCTGTCGCAATCGCGCGCACAATTTGGCAGTTCGATCCTCATTGATTGCCATTCCATGCCCCACGAAGCGGTGCGCAACAGCAAAAGCAAGCCACCGGAGATTGTGATCGGCGATCGGTTCGGGGCCTCGGCTTCGTCTGACATCGTTGATCAGGTCGAGGCGGCTTTTGAGCGGACGGGGTTGCGGGTGGCGCGCAATGCGCCCTTTGCAGGGGCCTATATTGCCCAGCATTATGGCCGCCCGTCGCAGAACCAACATGCGATCCAGATTGAAATTGATCGCTCGGTCTACATGGATGAACGCGCGGTGCGCCCCAACAACAACTTTCACCAATTTCGCAAACTCTTGCGGGGCGTGGTGGCGGAATTGGCGGCGATCGGTCCGCGCGGCGCGGGTCGGATGGCGGCGGAGTAGCCCGCTAGCTCAACACCCGATCAAGCGCCTGATCCAAGGGGGCCGGGTCGGCAATCTGCAACCGCACCGGAACCACCAAAACCTTGGGGCGAAACTCAGGCGGCAATCGCACCGCGTCTTTTTCGGTGGTGACAAGCTGCGCGCCCAATAGTTTTGCCTCGGTTTCAAGCCGGGTCAGCAAGGCGGGCGAGAGCGGTTGGTGATCGGCCAAGGCTTCGGCGCGTTTTAAATCCGCCCCAAGGCTACGCAATGTCGCAAAGAATTTTTCCGGATGCCCGATCCCGGCAAAGGCCAGCGTCGGCAGATCGGTCCAATCCATCCCAGTTTGCAGCGGTTCAAGCTTGCCGGTCAGATGCGGTACGGTAAGGGCGGGCGCCCAAGTCTTGGCAAAGCGGGACTGGGCCGCATCCGGTCCAATCGACAAAACAAAGTCGGCGCGCGCCAATCCGGCGCTGATCGGTTCGCGCAAGGGGCCGGCAGGCAAACACCGCCCATTGGCAAAGCCAACAACGGCATCCACGGTAACCACGGTCAAACCCTTGGCCACGCTGGGGTTTTGTAGCCCGTCATCCAACACAATCACCTGCGCTCCGGCGTCTTGGGCGGCGCGGGCCCCGGCGGCGCGGTCTTTGGCCACCCATGTCCGGGTAAAGGCCGCGATCAAAAGCGGCTCATCGCCGGTTTGTTCGGCTGTGTGGTTGCGAGGGTCGACTTCGACCGGGCCGCTAAGCGATCCGCCATATCCGCGGGTCACCACATGCACCGAAAGCCCTCGGTCGATCAGCCGTTGGACCAAGGCAATGACGGTTGGGGTTTTGCCGGTGCCACCCGCGTTGATATTGCCGACGCATATCACCGGAATATCGGCCTGAAACTCAGGGGCTTGGGCCACACGACGGGCCGTGGCCCGCGCGGTCAGGGCCGCCAGAGGAGCGAGCAGCCGCGCCCGAAAGGCCGGGGCGTCGGGCGGTGTGAGCCAAAAACGGGGCGGGCGCATTACTGCTCTCCTATGTGATCAAGGTGAGCGCATATCTCAGACAGGACCGCATCGACAAGGGCCGCGCCAGAGGACACCAAATCCCAACCGGCATGGGCCATAACCGCCGCTTGATCCGGCGCAACCAAATGCGACACGGCCGCCGCCAGACTATCGGCATCACGCACAATCCGGGCTGCCCCCGCATCAACAAGCCGCGAATAGGCGTCCACATGCTTGCCGACATTGGGGCCATAGAGGATTGCAGCCCCCAAGGCTGCGGCCAAATACGGGTCTTGCCCGCCATGCCCATTGGCCAAGGACCCGCCCAGAAACACCAAAGGGGCAAGACGATACCAAAGGCCAAGCTCTTCGGGGCCTTCGGCTATCAAAACCTGTGTGTGTTCATCTGGGGTTTCGCCCTGATCCCACTGACAGACTCGCAATTGAAGGGCTTCGGCCTCGGTGATCATCCGCGGGGCGTCGCCTTCATTGGCGGGCACGAGAATGAGCAACAGCCGATGTGCAAGGCGGGATGAGATGCGGTGGGCGCGCAAAACATCGCTTGCCTCGTCCCCGTTTAGGTGAGCCGCGAGCCAGACGGGACGCCCCGACAATAGGCCAGCCAATTCTTCGTGCTGTTGGTCATCACAAGTGGGGGGCGGATCATTGTCGATCAACGGCCCCTTTTTGCGCAGCTGGGAACGGTCAATTCCCAATCGACGCAAGCGTCGGTTCGCGTCGGAGTTCACAGTGTAAAAACTATCAAACAGGGCCAAGGTGGCTGGGCTTGGGTCGGGCATCCAGCGCGGGGCAGGGGTTTGCCACAACCGATCCTGAGCATCGAGCGCAATGAGATGCGCATCGTGTTGTTCCAATGCGTCCAACAAAGCGGGCCTAAGCGTACGCCCGGCCCAAAGCACCACATCGGGCCTTAGCTGTTTGGCAAAGGCGTAACAGTCCGGAGCCGTCTCAGCAGGGAGCGAAACAGGTGCCAAATCGCCCCGCTCGGGCATCCGACCGGACACAAAAACCGTGATCTCAGGCCGAAGGCCACGCAAGCGTGCGCAAAGGCTTGCCAGCGCGCGGCCCTGTTCGTGGGTTTCGGCATAGGCCCAGATAACCGGACCGGAGGGGCGGTCGGGTAGGGGGGGGATCTCTGGGGGCGTGCCGCCGCGCGCATAGGCCAAATAGGCGGCAAGCGATAACGCGCGGCGCGACACAGGGCTTAACCCAGTTCCTCAGTGGAGGACGCAGATTGTTCTTCGTCCCGCAAGCGGTGCAGATGTGCAATGAAATAACGCATATGGGCATTGTCGACCGTGCGCTGAGCGGCGGCTTTCCAGGCGTTAAAGGCCGCCTCGTAATTCGGGAAAATGCCGACGATGTCGATCTCGTCGATGTTGCGGAAAACGGTGGTCGACGGGTCGGTCAATTCGCCGCCAAAAACAAGGTGGAGCCGTTGCATGGAAATCCTTCCGGGCTGTTGGGTCGGTTCCGGTTTCGGGCCGGAGTCTGTGCGGGTGTTCGCGGTTGCAGCAAGCCTAGAGGATGCACCGTCAGGGTCAAGCCGAAGGCGGGTGCGCCCTTATTCGGGTCGCCTCTAGGGGAATGTCCGATTCTGCCTTAAGGTCAGTAAATATTTGCGGGACGTATTTGCATGAGGACCTTTTGATGAGACTGCCTGTCTGGGCTTTGCCGGCGTTGCTGTGCGCCTGTGGCCATGTGGATCAAACCAAAGTTGTTCCCGGTGAGTTTGAGGGGCAGGCGGTGGTTGTCTGGGTCGGATCGGGGGCCAATAGCGGCTATGGCGACGGGAGTTTCATCTATGTGCCCATTCCGGGCGCCGAACTAAGCTTTGTCCGCAACCCCAAAGCCAACCCATCGCCGGGCACCGAAGTCATCACGCCCGAGGCGTTTTATACCGATGGCGGCTCGGTTCCACGCGGGGCGCAAAACCTTCCGGGGTTCAACGCATGGGCCTATGGTCCGGCCTATGTCATCCACGATTGGGCCTTTGTGGCGCGCAAATGCCTAAACGACGAAGGCAGCGTGCCGGACGATTTGATCACCGACGAAATGCGCAACATCCGCAACATGACCTTTGCCGAAAGCGCCTATTTGATGGCGGAAACCATTGAGACGCTGGCGTTGGAACATGGGTCTGATGATGTGTCCAAGCGGGTTGTGCCGTCTTTCACCGCCGGGGCGGTCACCCATGCGCTGTGGCAAAAGAAAGGGGTTTGTAAGGATCAACACCTTAGCCCCGAACACCGTGAGATTGTTGATCAGATTCAGGCCGAGCGCAGCACCATCGCCCCCGAGGCTTTGGTTTTGGCACCGCGCGGACGGGCCTTGCCAACGGTGGCCCCAAGCGTGGCGGCACCATTGCCCTATACGGTGATTAGCGTGATTGCGCCCGGCGGGTAGGCTTAGAAATCTAAACCCAAATCAAGGGTTCTGGCGGAATGGGTCAGCGCGCCAGATGAAATGTAGTCAACGCCGGTTGCAGCGATCGAAGCAATGCGATCAAGGGTGACATTGCCGCTCGCCTCGGTCGTCATGTGGCCACTGACCATGGCCACAGCTTCGCGCAACATATCGTTATCCATGTTGTCCAGCAACACAACCGACGCGCCGCCAACCTCAAGAACCTCGATCAGTTGCTCCAACGTGTCGACCTCGATCTCCACCGCCATCATGTGGCTGGCATGGGATTTGGTGGCCTCAAGAACCGCACGCACGCCCCCGGCGGCGGCAATGTGGTTGTCCTTGATCAGAATCGCATCCGAGAGCGAATAGCGGTGATTGAACCCACCGCCATGCAGCACCGCCAGTTTTTCAACCAAACGCAAACCGGGGGTGGTTTTGCGGGTACAGGTGATGCGGGCATCGGTGCCCGTGGCCCGTTCAACAAACCCGGCGGTTTTGGTGGCAATCCCGGTCAAACGCCCAGCAAAGTTCAACGCCACCCGTTCGCCCGAGAGGATTGAGGCGGCAGAGCCCTTGATTGTCATCAAGGTATCACCCTTGTTGCAAGACTGACCGTCGCCAATATGGGTGACGATCTGCAAATCCGGATCAACCAACCGAAAGGCAATTGCCGCCACTTGCATGCCAGACACAACACCGTCTTCGCGGGCGTTCAAACGGGCATCATAACGCGTGTCCGCCGGGATCACGGCGCGGGTGGTCACGTCGCCATAGCTGCCGAGATCTTCCATAAGGGCATTGCGGATCATCGGTTCTAGAACCAGATCGGGAACGGTGGCAAAGCTCATGTCATGTCCTTTGATACCTGCGCCCGAAGGGCGAGCGCCTGCGATAGATAAACCTGTGACCGTTGGCCCGGTCCCGGTTTTGGCTCGGGAAAATCGTCGCGCTCATGGGCTCCGCGGCTTTCTTCACGGGCAAGCGCACCGGCGGCGATCAAGGTGGCGGTGGCGCACATATTTAAGAACGACGGGCTGTTGCCATGGGCCTTTTCCAGCCTGTCAATGATGCAAAGCGCCTTGCGCAACCCGGTCGCGTTGCGCACCACGCCCACATGCGCGGTCATGGTCTCGCGCAATGTGGTGACGGCGGTGGGGTCGGGGGCGGTACCGTCGTTTTCAAAGGGGATTACAACCGGATCAGCCGGCGTTTGGGCCACCTCATCGGCAATCCCCTCGGCACAGATCCGGGCGTATACCAAAGCCTCGAGCAAGCCGTTTGAGGCCAGTCGGTTCGCGCCGTGCAACCCGGTTGATGACGCTTCGCCACAGACCCAAAGCCCGTCCAACGTCGCGCGGCCCTGCATGTCGGTGGCAATGCCGCCCATGTGGTAATGCGCGGCGGCGGCCACCGGGATCGGCTCAATCGCCGGGTCAATGCCATTGCGGGCGCAGGCCTCGGCCACGGCTGGAAATTGGTCTTTGATCGCTTCGCCAAGCACCTCGCGGGTGTCGAGCATCGGGCGATTGCCCATCTGGCTTTGGGCAAAAATTCCACGCGCCACAACATCGCGTGGGGCCAATTCGGCGTCCGGGTGCAGGGCTTGCATAAACCGCTCGCCGTTTTTGTTGATCAAAACCGCGCCTTCACCGCGCAGGGCTTCGGTCGCCAAGGGGGCCGGGTCTTCGCCGACATCCATCGCCGTAGGGTGGAATTGCACAAACTCCGCGTCCGAAATCAACGCCCCGGCGCGGGCCGCCATGCCAATCACCTGTCCACGAATGCGGGGCGGGTTGGTTGTCACCGCGAATAATCCGCCCGAGCCACCACCGGCAAGCAACACCGCCGCGCCACGAAGCATCACAGGTTTAGATCGCGCCGATGACGCGTCTTGAATGGCAACGCCGGTCACCCGGTCGCCGTCTGTTTCAAGATCCACGGCCATAGTGCCTTCGAGCACTTGGATAGACGGTGTTTTGCGGACCTGGTCGATCAGCGCGGCCATGATCTCGGCCCCGGCCTGATCGCCTTTGACCCGCACCACGCGGGCAAAACTATGCGCCGCCTCGCGCGATAGAACATAGCCGCCGTCCTTGGTGCGATCAAAGGGCGTGCCAAGGGTGGTGAGATCAAGAATGTAGTCGCGCGCCTCGCGGGTCACCAGATCGGCCACCAAAGGGTCAACCGTTCCGGCCCCGGCGTTCACTGTGTCGCGCGCATGGTTGTCGGGGCTGTCCGAGGCATCCATCGCCGCCGCCACGCCACCCTGCGCCCAGGCCGAGCTTGCGCCTTCGCCCAACGTCTCGGGCGAGATCATCACCACCGGGCGCGGGGCGAGTTTCAGCGCCGCATAAAGCGCGCCAAGCCCTGCGCCAATGATGACGATCCGGTCGGTCGAGATGGTTTTCATGACGTGCTTAAAGGCCCAGTTTGCGCGACAAATCAATCATGCGCTGAACGCTGAGCCGGGCTTTGTCGGCCACCTGAGCGTCGACTTCGACCTGATTTTCCATCGTGTGCAGCACCCAAAGCACCTTTTCCAAGGTGATTTTCTTCATATAGGGGCACATGTTGCACGGCCCGACAAAATCCACCTCGGGTAGCTCGTCGGCAATGTTTGACGCCATCGAACATTCGGTGATCAGCATGGCTTTTTCAGGCTTTTCATCATGCACGTATTTCAAAATACCGCTGGTCGAGCCGCTGAAATCGGCCTCGGCCACCACATCGGGCGGGCATTCAGGGTGCGCAATCAGGCGGGTGCCGGGGTTCCATTCGCGGAAATCCCGAAGGTCTTTGGCGGTGTATTGTTCGTGCACAATGCAAGAACCGGGCCAATACACCACGTTCTTAAAGCTCTCGTTCGCGACGTTCTGGGCCAGATATTGGTCCGGCGTCATGATGACCGTGTCGCTTTCCATCGCGTTGACGATCTGGACGGCGTTTGAGCTGGTACAGCAGATGTCAGAGGCGGCTTTGACCTCGGCTGTGGTGTTCACATAGGTCACCACCGGCGCGCCGGGATATTTGGCGCGCATCTCTTCGATGCCCTCGGCGGTGATGCTTTCGGCCAGAGAACAACCTGCCTGCATATCCGGCATCAGCACGGTTTTGGACGGGCTGAGGATTTTCGAGGTCTCGGCCATGAAATGCACACCGGCCTGCACAATCACATCGGCTTCGACGTCCTGGGCCTTCATTGCCAATTGCAGGCTGTCGCCGACAAAATCGGACACGCCGTGAAAGATTTCCGGCGTCATATAGTTGTGGCCCAAGATCACCGCATTGCGCTCTTTTTTGAGCGCATTGATGGCTTTGACATAGGGGGCATAGATGGCCCAGTCGGGGGGGGGCACAACCCGGTCCATACGTGCATAAATGTCCTGCATCGACGCCGCCAATTCGGGCGACGGAGTCAGGTCATAATGCTCTGAAAGGGTGGTGCGAACATGCGTAAGATCTAGCAACGGCTGGTCTCCGAGTGTTGGATTGCGCATCTGTTACAGAGTTATGACAGGAAATCCCACCCCCTGCGCCATGTCGCGGGGAAACTTGGTGCGATATGACGCAAAACCGTGAAAAACCCGCGTTTTTCAGACCAAACGGTCAAGAAATGCCGCGTGCAATGTGGGGTTTGCGCCCAAAACACCGTCGGTTTGCGGCACTGGATTGTTGAATTTCAACGCCGCGCCGCGCCGGTCTGTCACCCGTGCGCCCGCTTCGGACATGATAAGCGCCCCGGCGGCGATGTCCCATTCCCAGCTGGGTCGAAAGGTAAACATGGCGTCAAAACGCCCCTCGGCCACTAGGCTAAGCCGATAGGCCAAAGATGGGCGGTGGTGGCGGGTCAGATCGGGGATGCCGTTTGGCCAAAACCGTGCCTCAAGGCTTGGCTTGGTGGCCAAGACGTTTGACCCATCGGGGGCCTGCGTCTGGCTCACCCCAATCGGGGTGCTGTTGAGCCGCGCGCCTTGACCCAAAGAGGCACTATAGAGCCGCTCAAGCATCGGTAAATAGACCACCGCTGCGACGGGGATGCCATCCTCAACAATGGCCAGTGAATGCGACCATGTGCGTCCGCCTTCGATGAACGAGCGGGTGCCATCAATCGGATCAACAATGATCACCCGCTTTTTGGCCTGACGAGCGCTGTCATCGGGGCTTTCTTCCGAGAGCCAGCCGTAGTCGGGGCGCGCGTTGCGCAAACGATCCTCAAGCAAGCGGTTGACCGCCAAATCGGCATCGGTGACCGGCCCGGCATTGTCTTCTTTGTGCTGAATGTCCAACTCACCGCCGACAAAACTCTGGGCCAGTTCCCCGGCCTCGCGGGCGGTTTCGGTCAATAAGGTTAGGTCACTCGCCGGCAAGGGTCATTCCTTCGACCAAAAGCGATGGCACCACATAGGTAAGCCATGGGCGCGCGTCATTGGCCGGGATGAGTGACCCCAACATGTCGCGCAGGTTGCCCGCGATGGTCACGCCCGACACCGGATAGGCGGGTTCGCCATTCTCGATCCAAATGCCTGCGGCCCCGCGCGAATAATCCCCGGTGTTGGGGTTGATGGTTGACCCGATCATCGACGTCACCAAAAGGCCGGTGCCCATTTGCGCCATCAACTCGGCCTGTGTCGCGCTGCCTTGGGTCAATTCAAGGTTCCAAGACGCCGGTGAAACCCCACCCGACACGCTGCGCGCGGCATTCCCGGTTGAGCTCAGGCCAAGTTTGCGCGCATTGGCCAAATCAAGCGTCCAGCCGGTCAAGGTGCCATCGTCAACGATCTTGCGCACTCGGGTTGGCAGACCTTCGGCATCAAAGGGGCGCGACGCGGTTTTGCGGGGCCGGTGCGGGTTTTCGACAAGGTCGATCCCCTTGGGGAGCACCTGAGTCTCCGCATGTCCAAGCAACCATGACGATCCACGCGCAATGGCGCTGCCGTTGGCGGCCCCCATGAGGTGGCCAACCAAAGACGACGAAATCCGTTCGTCAAACAACACCGGATAGGCCCCGGTTTTGGGCTTTTGTGGGTTCATCCGTGCCAAGGCCCGCGTGGCGGCGGTTAGCCCGATCTCTTCGGGGCTGCGCAATTCCGATTGAAACACCCGGCCATCGCCGTCGTAGTCGCGTTCCATCGTAAGGCCTTCGCCCGCAATCGCGACACAGGACACCGACCGGGATGTGCGCCGATAGGCACCTGCAAACCCGTTTGACGCCGAGATCGCCACATCGGTTGACCCATAACCGGCAGAGGCCGATTGCACCTGCGTGATCCCCGCTTGTGCCGCGGCGGCGGCTTCGGCGCGCTGGGCGTCATCCTGAAGGGCCTCGGGGGCGGGTTCGGCGCTTGGATCGTGCAATTCTAGCGCCTCGGTGTCCCAATCCGTGATCAATTGCGACGGGTCGGCGATCCCGGCATGGGGGTCTTCGGGGGCTTCTTGGGCCATGGCAACGGCGCGTTCCGCCATGGTTTGTAGGGTTTCAGGCCGTGTATCCGAGGCCGAGACGATCGCGCTACGCTGGCCGACAAACACCCGCAATCCGATGTCTTGGCCTTCCGAACGCTCCGCCTGTTCCAGCTTGCCATCGCGCACGTCGATGCTGATCGAAGTGCCACTTAGGGCAATGGCATCGGCGCTATCTGCGCCGGCTTTCTTGGCGGCACCCAGCAAAGCCTGAGTGAGGTCGAGAGGGGAGGCGGGCATCTGGTGATCCTCGTTCAAAAAGGGGCTGTTTGTTAATTGGTGGCGGGTACCGACACGCCGACAATCGGCCCCATCCGTCGCCCGGTATCGGACCGGCCAAGCTGGGGCGCATAGAGGCGCGAGACATTGCCATCCAGAAACAGCGCATTGGGTGTTTTGAGTTTGTCGCGGAAAAGCTCTGCGAATTCGTAAAAAGTGACGGCATTGTCCGAAATGACAAAAACCGCGCGTGTGCCCTTGTCCGCCGTGCCAACCCCGTTGCGGATATAGCGCGAGGTGCTGGTTTTCAAAAACCTTGGATGTATCTCGCCGTCAATGACCAACATCGGCCCCGATTGCGTGGCGTGTTGGCAGCCCGGTTTGCGGGTAAGATAGGCGCGGGTTTCGATCACATCGGCGCGCCCCGAACGCAGGCACAAAATCCCGTTCGGCAAGAGACCAAAGTTGCCCGGACTAGCCCCGGACAACACCCGCATCTCTTGGTCGCCGTTTTCAAGGTAGTGGCCAACCGGGCTGCGATCTTCGTGATACATGCCTGCGTTCATCGCAAAGACCAATTGCCGCCCCAGCCCGCGCAGCTTGAGTTGGACGTTTTCAAACGACCCAAGCGGGTTGCCGTCATTGTCGTTCAAAAACAGCCGTAAGGATTCGGTGTCGGGTGACACGGTGCACACCGTGTAGCGGTTGCCCTGATGCTCCATGCGTTCGCACTCCACCGCCGCCGCCGACGTGGCAGAGGTTAGGGCAAGCGCAAGGCCCGCAAGGAAGGAACGCAAGGCGACCATGTTATTTATCCAGATCGCGGCGGACGTCTTCGTTTTCGAACAGACGCCGGGTTTCATCCATCTGATCAAAGGTATCGTCGAGACGAAAGCGCAGCTCGGGCGCGAATTTCAAGCTAAGGCCATGGGTGACGGCACGACGCAGCTCGCCTTTGTTGCGGCGTAGGATGGCGTTCATCTCATCGCCACCTTTGCCGCCAAGCGGGACCACGTAAACCGTTGCAACACGCAGGTCAGGGGACACGCGGACATCCCCAACGGTCAGGTTGAGCCTGTTGAGGTCGGGATCATGGATTTCCCCGCGCAGCAGGGTTTCGGAGAGTTTACGCCGGATCAGTTCCGCAACGCGCAGTTGGCGTTGACGGGGGCCGGTTTGTTCTTTGGATCTGTTTTTTGCCATGTGGTCAGACTTAAGCCCATCGGCCCCCTTTGCCAAGCGGGCCAAGGCAGGTATGCAGGCGAATAACAGCGAATGGAGAAAATACGATGACGCAAGCCCCGGGCGTAGTGGTGACAGGCGTATCTGGCCGGATGGGCCAGATGTTGGTGCGTGAAATTCTGGCGCATGACAAATTGCGGCTGGCAGGCGCGCTTGAGCGCAAGGGGCATGACTGGGTTGGTCGTGACCTTGGCACGGCGATGGGCGGTGCGGAATTGGGCATCGCGGTAAGCGATGATGCGCTAGACACCTTTGCCAAAGCGCAGGCGGTGATTGATTTTACCGCACCCGCGGCAACGGTTGAATTTGCAGCATTGGCGGCACAGGCGCGGGCGGTGCATGTGATCGGCACCACCGGATTGTCTGAGGAGGATCTGAAAAAGATCCATGTGGCGGGGCGTCATGCGGTGATTGTGCGCGCGGGCAATATGAGCCTTGGGGTCAATCTATTGACGCAAGTGACCAAGCAGGTCGCTGCGGCCTTGGACGTCGATTGGGACATTGAAATTGTCGAAGCCCATCACAATCGCAAGGTTGATGCGCCCTCTGGCACGGCCTTGATGCTGGGCGTGGCGGCGGCCGAAGGGCGCGGCGTTGATCTTGACGCGGTGTCGGACCGTGGGCGCGATGGTATAACCGGGGCACGCAAACAGGGTGATATCGGGTTTCACGCCATTCGTGGCGGCGACGTGATTGGCGAACATGAAGTGATTTTTGCCACTGGGGGCGAACGCATCACCCTCAAACACATGGCGTCTGATCGCTCGCTCTTTGCGCGCGGGGCGTTAAAAGCCGCGCTTTGGGGGCAAGACAAAGCGCCGGGCGAATATGATATGCTGGATGTGCTTGGCCTCAAGGGCTGACACAGCTCCTGCGCTCCGAAAGAAGCACAGCCCACCCGCCCACCCCTGCGCTTCGTTCAGAGCGCAGGAGCTGTGGGTGGCGTTGCGATCAAAAGTCGATCGCTCAAAAATCGATCGCTCAAAAATCTATCGCAATGCCCTTTTTTTCCCAATCACCATAGCGGGCCGGGTCAAGCCCATCACGCCCCCCCAATTCCTTGGGGGTGGCGTTTTCCTTGGCCTCTTGCTTGGCACGCCGCTCGGCGGCTTCGGCAAGTGCGCGTTGCGCGGCGGGTGGGAGATCATGCGGGAGATCATTGGGCGTATCGGACATGGTGCTTTCCTCGGCTTTGTGGCCTTGATATACGGCGCTTCAGCGCAGGGGCAAGGTGACCCTGCCGCGCAGCCACTTAGGAATGCCCATGCCGCAACAGCCCAGCCCAGCCCGCAAAGCCGCCGTCGATCTTTTGGATCAGGTTTTGGACGACGGGCGGCCGTTGTCCGAAAATATCGCGATTATGGAAAGGTTGAGCCCGGCCGATCGCGCCGCCGCGCAACGTTTGGCCACCGAGGTCATGCGCGGGATGGAGCGGGCGGATCGTTTGCTGCAACACCATCTGCGCAAGAAACCAACAACCCGCGTGATGAACATCCTGCGCCTTGGCACCTATGAGCTATGTCACGGTGGCGCGGCCCATGGCGTGGTGAGCGATTGCGTCAATGTCGCCGCCGTCGGCCAGCACACCCAAGGGGCCAAGGGATTGGTCAATGCGGTCTTGCGCAAAATGACCGTCGATGGCGAAGAGGCTTGGAACAAATTGCGGGTGCCGCGCTTGCCCAAGTGGCTTCGAGGGCCATTGGTTGAAGCTTGGGGAAGCGAAACCGTTACCGCGATGGAGGCCGCGCATTTCAAAGGGGCGCCGTTAGATTTGACCGCCAAAGGCGATGCCGAGGCGCTCGCCAAACAAGTGGATGGCACATTGTTGCCCACCGGATCGGTGCGTTTGCATGAGGTTGGGCAGGTTTCGGCGTTGCCCGGATATGAGACCGGCGATTGGTGGGTGCAGGATGCCGCCGCTGCGCTTCCGGCGAAACTTTTGGGTGATGTGGCGGGTAAAAGCGTGTTGGATATGTGCGCCGCGCCGGGTGGGAAAACCATGCAACTGGCCGCTGCCGGGGCGGATGTCACCGCGCTCGACCTCTCGGCGCAACGTTTGAAACGGGTGCGCGAGAACCTCAAACGCACCGATCTGAGTGCCGATATGGTGCCCGGCGACGCGCTTGACCACGAGGGCAGCTATGACGCGATTTTGCTCGACGCGCCCTGTTCGGCGACTGGCACAATCCGGCGTCACCCTGATTTGCCGCACTCCCATGTCGGAGAGCGAATCGCCGAACTGATCGGCTTGCAAGAAGCGATGCTTGATCACGCGTGGTCCTTGCTCAAACCCGGCGGTCGGCTGGTTTTTGCCACCTGTAGCCTGATCCCGGACGAGGGCGAGTGCCAGATCGAAGAGGCGCTAAGCCGACACGACGACATGAGCGTTCTGAAACCTGAGATCGACGGGATCGAAGAGAGCTGGTTGTCCGAAGAAGGCGGTTTGCGTCTACGTCCCGATTTTTGGCCTGAAATTGGCGGTCTCGACGGCTTCTACATGGCGCTTTTGCAAAAGAAATAAGCCGCATCGGCCGCCGTCGCGTGGTCATGTCATTGCGCTGATGACTTTGCCAATAGGCTGCGATATGCTGGCTCTCAAAGAATGGCCCGAAAACGGGTGGCCCTAATATAGGGTGACGAGAGGCAGTGCAGATGGCCAAACGGCAAAGTTGGCGAACCGCGCGGGCGCGCGTGATGAACCGTGTGCATGCGCGCATGGCGGGTCGAACGCGTGCGGCGACCGCCTTTGTGTCCAATCCTGAACCTAGAACCGTTGGCTTTTTCGCCCGTGGCCGCCAGATGATGGCCGGAAATTTGATGTTTGCGGGGCATCTGATCGAGGCCAAGGATCAGATGATTTGGGACATAGCACCGCCCGATCATGCGTTTTCCGATGAAATTCAGGGCTTTGCTTGGCTTGATGATTTGGCCGCGGTTGGCGATCTTAAGGCGCGGGAACTGGCGCAATCTTGGCTTTGGGGCTGGATCGAACACTATGGCACCGGGCAGGGGCCGGGCTGGACCCCGGAACTCACCGGGCGGCGGTTGATCCGATGGGTGCACCATGCCTTGTTCTTGCTGCGCGGCAAATCCGTTGATTCCGAAAGTTATTTTCACGCCTTGGCCGTACAAGCGCGGTTTTTGGGGCGTCGTTGGCACACCGCCACCCCCGGTTTGCCGCGATTTGAGGCGCTGACCGGGCTTTTGTACGCGGGTCTGTCGCTTGAGGGGATGGAGCATCATGTCGAACCGGCGCGGGTGGCGCTGGGCGAAGAATGCACCCGACAAATTGACGATCAAGGCGGTATCCCAACACGTAACCCCGAGGAATTGCTCGAGGTTTTCACCCTGTTGACCTGGGCGCAATTGGCGCTTGATGAGGCGGGCAAACACCCGACGGAGGCCCATCTTGAGGCCATCGCCCAAATTGCCCCAACCCTGCGCACCCTGCGCCATGCCGATGGCGGTTTGGCCCGGTTTCATGGGGGGGGCAGGGGGCTTGAAGGCCGTCTCGATCAGGCCTTGGCCGCGTCTGGGAACAAGAAACGCCAAGCCGAAGGTTTGGCCATGGGGTTTGCGCGCCTGTCTGGCGGGCGCACCTCGGTGATCATCGACGCCGCGCCACCGCCATCGGGAAGCGCCTCGGCCCATGGTCATGCCTCAACCCTCGCGTTTGAGCTAACTTCCGGGCGTCGGCCGATGATCGTCAGCTGTGGCTCTGGTGGGGGATTTGGCGAAGATTGGCGGCGCGCCGGGCGCGCAACACTGTCGCATTCCACCCTGTCGTTGCAGGGATACTCCAGCGCCCGTTTGGCGGCTCCGCGTTGGATTGGGGCGGCCAAGCGCGAGTTGCTCGAAGATTTGCCAAACCATGTGCCGGTCCAAATGACCCACCTGCCGGAAAGCTATCGGTTTGAAGGCGGCATGGATGGCTATGTTGCTATTCACGGGCTTACCCACGCCCGCAGTCTTGAGCTGACCTTGGACGGGCGGACGCTCAAGGGAGAAGATTACCTTGTTGCACTTGATTCGCCCTCCAAGAAGCGGTTCGACAAATCCATGGACCAATCGCGCCTTGCCGGTGTTCCTTTTGACGTGCGTTTCCATTTACACCCCGAGGTCGACGTGGCCCTCGATTTGAACGGTCAAGCGGTGTCTATGGCGCTAAGGTCCGGTGAAATATGGGTTTTTCGACCCGAAGGTGACTATGATCTTGAATTGGAGCCGTCGGTTTACCTTGAAAAAGGTCGCTTACAGCCGCGCGCGACGAAACAGATCGTTTTATCCGGCCGCGCAATGGAGTATGCGACGCGCGTCCGCTGGTCTTTTGCCAAGGCGCAGGAAACTGCCGTTGCCCTTCGCGACCTTGCGATTGATGAGGCGGACATCGAGACATAATAGCTCTGGGGACCGCCTGAATGACCGATCAACCCATCCGCCGCGCGCTGATTTCTGTATCTGACAAGACCGGTCTTATCGACCTGGCCAAAGCCTTGGATGCGCGCGGGGTCGAGATTTTGTCGACCGGCGGCTCTGCCAAAGCGATGCGTGACGCGGGTGTTGCCGTCAAAGACGTGGCCGACATCACCGGCTTTCCCGAAATGATGGATGGCCGGGTGAAAACCCTGCATCCGATGGTGCATGGCGGTTTGCTGGCCCTGCGTGACAACGACACCCATGTTGCCGCGATGGAGGAACATGGCATTGGTGCGATCGACCTTTTGGTTGTCAATCTCTACCCGTTCGAAGAGACCGTCGCAAAAGGCGCGGAATGGGACGAGTGCATTGAAAACATTGACATCGGTGGCCCGGCGATGATCCGCGCGGCCTCGAAAAACCACGCCTTTGTGTCGGTGGTTGTTGATGTCGAAGACTATGACACGCTGCTTGGCGATATGGATCAGCATAACGGCGCGACTTGCCCGAAGTTCCGCCGCAAGCTGTCGCAAAAGGCCTATGCCCGCACCGCCGCCTATGATGCCGCAGTCAGCAACTGGATGGCCGATGCCATTGATCTGGATGCGCCGTATCGCCGTGCCAAAGCTGGCACCTTGGCCCAGACATTGCGCTATGGCGAGAACCCGCACCAAAAGGCCGCGTTTTACACCGATGGCACCAATCGCCCCGGCGTCGCCACCGCGGCTCAGCATCAGGGCAAAGAGCTGTCATATAACAACATCAACGACACCGATGCGGCGTTTGAACTGGTGGCGGAATTTGACCCGGCTGACACCGCCGCCTGTGCGATCATCAAACACGCCAACCCCTGCGGCGTGGCCCGTGGCACAACCTTGACCGAAGCCTATAAGGCGGCGTTCAACTGCGACAGCACCTCGGCCTTTGGCGGCATTGTTGCGTTGAACCAAACACTTGACGCCGACACCGCTCGCGAAATCACCGGCATCTTTACCGAAGTGGTCATCGCGCCGGATGCCACGGATGAGGCCAAAGAGGTCTTTGCCGCCAAGAAAAACCTGCGTTTGCTGACAACTGGTGGCCTGCCAGATGTGCGCGCCGGTGGCCAAACCCTGCGCCAAGTCGCGGGTGGTTTTCTGATGCAGGACAAGGATGTTGGCTTTATCGGTCTTGATGACCTCAAGGTTGTGACCAAAGTCGCGCCGACGGATGAGCAGATGCAAGACCTGCTCTTTGCTTGGAAAGTCGCCAAGCATGTGAAATCCAACGCGATTGTCTATGTCAAAGACGGGGCCACCGTGGGTGTTGGCGCCGGTCAGATGAGCCGCGTCGACAGCGCCTTGATCGCCGCCAAAAAGGCCGAGCGTATGGCCGAGACTTTGGGATTGCCTGAGCCGCTGACCAAGGGCTCGGCTGTGGCATCGGATGCGTTCTTTCCCTTCCCAGACGGATTGATGGAAGCCGCCGCCGCCGGGGCGACTTGTGTGATCCAGCCGGGTGGCTCGATGCGTGACAACGAAGTCATCGCCGCCGCCGATGAGGCCGGTCTTGCGATGGTCTTCACCGGAATTCGCCACTTCCGTCACTAAAGCCAAAGGGGGCAAGAGCTTGAATTCATTGAAACTTGTTCTTGCCCTTTTGATCCTGATCTGGCCCGCATCCCTGCGGGCCGATTCCGCGACCCCTCCTAGGGCTGAGGCCTTGTTGCATGAGCTGCTCGAAACCGGCCCTCGGTCCGAGATGTTCACGTCTGCCTTTCTTGATGCCATCCCCTTGACCCAAGTCCAAGACATCAGCCGCGAGATGCGCGCTGATATTGGGCCACTGACCCATGTTCATGTGGATGGGGATCGGTTTGAGATTGAAACCGCCTCCCATGTTGTGACCGGTTTGATTGGCTTGGATGGCATGGGGCGGATCGAAGGCCTTCGTATTCTTGGGTCAATGCCACGGGTCGCCACCCTTGAAGAAGCATTGCAAGGCTTTGCGAATCTCGGCACCGATGTCGCATGGCTTGTGCTGAAAAACGGCGAGGTTCTGGCCGAGCGCCGCGCCGATCAACCGCTTGCTGTCGGGTCCGCCTTCAAAATCGCCGTTCTCAAGGTTCTGAGCGAAGATATTGCCAAGGGTGTGCTGCGCTGGGACGACGTGGTCCCCCTTGATAACACCTTGAAATCCCTGCCAAGCGGTATGCTACAGGACTATCCTGATGGCGCGCCGATCACGGTGCAAACCTTGGCGTCCTTGATGATCTCGATCAGCGATAACACCGCCACTGATCATCTCATGCATCTGCTTGGCCGCCCCCGGATCGCTGCTGCTTTGGGGATGGATTTTGCGCCAAGCACGCGCGAATTCTTTGCCCTGAAGTTCGACGGCGATGCGCGCCAAACCTATTTGGACCAACCCGCCAATCGTGCCGAAATCGCCGCCCAAGCCGCTCAAACGCTCCAAAAATCCGCCAGCTTGCCCGCCTATCAGCCGGGGGTGGAGTGGTATGTCGGATTGGATCGGCTTTGCGCCCTGTTGATCGAAACCGCCGATTTGCCGCCCTATCGGATTAGCTCCGGCCCGGCGTCAGACAAGGACTGGCAGCAAATCGCCTATAAAGGCGGGTCGGAAATTGGCGTTCTCAACATGACAACGGTTGTGCAAGATCGTCACGGCACCCCCCTTTGCGCCGCCGTGACCCTCAATAATGGCACCGCCCTTGACGAAAAGACGGCTTTTTCCAACTATCGCGCCTTGCTCAACCTGTTGAGAACCGAACCAGAATAATATTTTGGGGGACGTCTCTACGACTTTTTCCCTCCCGTCGGAGCTTTGCCTTCGATCGCGCTTGAGTTAAATCGAGCCAACTAGATTTTCATCATCGGCCAAATTGAGCGCAAAGGTATAGGGTAGGTCACTTAGTGATCCACTCCTTGGACCGGGGCTGATAAACCGAAGGCCTAAATGAGGGGCAGTAAAAGAACATGGAACGCGTGGAGAAACAGCGTCAAAGCGGGATGTTGCGTTTGGTCTGGACCGTGGCAGGCGTTATCTTTGTCATTGATCAGCTGACAAAAATCTGGGTCGTCCATGTTATGGATCTGGCCACGCGTTTGAGTATAGAAGTCTGGCCACCGCTGCTGAATTTCCGGATGGCGTGGAATTACGGTATCAATTTTGGCCTCTTAGCAGGGGAGGCTCCTGCGACGCGCTGGATTTTGATCTCCGTTGCTATTGGGATCGTTTTGTTCGTTCTGGTCTGGATGCGTCGTGATCCGCCGGGGCGATATGGGCTGATTTCCGCCGGTATGTTGATTGGTGGCGCGCTGGGAAATGTCATTGATCGCATCGCTTATGGCGCGGTTGCGGACTTTTTGAACATGTCGTGCTGCGGATTTGACAACCCATTTGCCTTTAACGTCGCCGATGTGGCGATATTTGCCGGGGCTTTGGGGCTTGTGCTCTTCCCAGGTGGCAAAAAGGCCTCGTGACCTTGGTCGCGGGATGCGCTAAAGCTGTTTCAGAATGAAAACCGGAGGGTGGCGATGCGGATCACGCATCTTGTGGCATTGGTAGCACTTGTGGGTCTTACGGCCTGCAGCAGTGGGCGTGAACGGGACATCACCCTTCACAACCTCAAATCCTATAGTGGCCAGCCCGAGGAATTCTCGATTGCGCCGGTCAAGCCTTTGGTTCAACCGGAAAACTACTCCGATCTGCCAACCCCGACACCCGGCGCTGGCAACCGAACCGACCAAAACCCCAAAGCTGATGCTGTGGCGGCGCTGGGGGGCAATCCGGCCCGTTTGGAGACAAGCGGCGGCGTGCCGTCCTCGGACACGGCAATCATTTCGCGGGCAAGCCGATATGGCCGCGATGGCAATGTGCGTCAGACTTTGGCGTCAGAGGATTTGGACTATCGCAAGCGCAAATCCCTGTTTACGTGGTCAATTGTCCCCGAAGACAAGTACAACCGGGCGTATAAACGGCAGTCTTTGGACCCCTACAGCTGGCTGTTCCGGTATCGCAAGGCCGGTGCCCGCACGCCCTCTGCCCCACCGCCGAGCCAATAATTCGCGTCTCATCGGTCACAGAGCCGTCATGACAGGTTGAAGTTAACCAATGGTAGCGTAGGTTCCTTCTGATACAATCAGAAAGAGGAGCCCCCATGCCGAGACTGCCTTTCCTTTCCACTCTGGCAATATGTGCCATGGCCTTGGTGCCGCGTTTGGCCTTGGCCGATCAAGATACCAATCAGGATCAGGTCACAACCTTTTCGCTTGAGAACGGCATGGATGTTGTGGTGATCGAAGATCATCGGAGCTCGGCTGTGGTTCATATGCTCTGGTACAAGGCGGGGTCGGCGGATGAACCGCGCGGACGTTCGGGCGTGGCGCATTTTCTGGAACACCTGTTGTTCAAGGCCACCGACAAGCTTGAATCAGGCGAGTTTTCCAAGATCGTCGCCGCCAATGGCGGCAGTGACAATGCCTTTACCAGCTTTGATTACACTGGCTATTTCCAACGTGTGGCGGCGGATCGTTTGCCGTTGATGATGGAAATGGAGGCGGATCGCATGATGAACATCCGTCTGACCGAAGAGAACATCGCCACCGAACGTGAAGTCATCATCGAAGAGCGTAACCAACGCGTCGAAAATGACCCCGGATCGTTGTTCCGCGAACAGCGGCGCGCGGCCCTGTATCTCAACCACCCCTATGGCACCCCGATTATTGGCTGGCGTCATGAGATGGAGCAACTCGACCGCGAGGCGGCGCTCAACTTCTACACACGCTTTTACGCCCCCAACAACACCATCCTGATTGTGGCCGGAGATGTGGAGCCAGAAGAGGTTTTGGAGCTGGCCAAGGAGCACTATGGCCCGTTGCCTGCCAATCCCGAATTGAGTGACCGTGTGCGCCCCTCCGAGCCGCGCCATTTGGCGGCCCGTCGCATGACTTTTCGCGATCCGCGCGTGGCGCAACCCTATGTCATGCGGTCCTATCTGGCCCCGGAACGTGATAGCGGCGCTCAGGAAAAAGCCGCCGCGCTGACCATTCTGGCTGAACTGTTGGCCGGAGGTCAGACAAGCGTTCTAACCCGCAAGTTGCAGTTCGAAACCCAAAAAGCGGTGTACAGCAGCGCGTTTTATAGCGGCGTGTCCTATGACGACAGCACCTTTGGCCTAATCATTGTGCCCGCGCGCGGCGTCAGCCTTCAAGAGGGCGAGGCGGCTTTGGATGCTGCGGTTGCCGAATTCCTCAAAGAGGGCGTCGACCCAGAGCAACTGGAGCGCATTAAGTTCCAGCTCAAGGCCCAATCCATCTATTCGCGTGATGACGCCAATGGATTGGCCCGTCGCTATGGCGCGGCGCTGACCTCGGGATTAACGGTTCAGGATGTGCAGGATTGGCCCGAGATTTTGCAAGCCGTCACCGCCGAAGATGTGATTGCCGCCGCGCAAGAGGTGTTTGACCTCAAACATTCGGTGACCGGCTATCTGACCAACGAACCCGCACAGGAGGCAGCGCAATGAAGCGTTTGATTTTGGCCATGGGCCTGATGTTCACTGCCGCGATTGCGCAGGCCAGTACCGACATCCAAGAAGTCGAAAGCCCCGGTGGTTTCAAAGCGTGGCTGGTCGAAGAACCCTCGATCCCCTTTGTAGCGCTTGAATTGCGCTTCAAGGGCGGCGCATCGCTTGATGCGGCGGGCAAACGCGGCGCGGCGAATTTGATGGTGGCCCTCTTGGAAGAGGGGGCCGCCGACATGGATGCCCATGCCTTTGCCCAAGCCGGTGAAAGCATCGCGGCGCAATTTAGCTATGATATTGGCGATGATGCCGTGCGCATTTCCGCCAAGTTCCTGACCGAAACCCGCGATGAAGCGGTCGATTTGCTCAAACAATCGCTGCTGGCCCCGCGGTTTGATCAAGACGCCATTGATCGGGTTCGCCGCCAAGTGATTGCCGGTATCCAATCCGACATCAAAGACCCCGACAGCATCGCCAATGTCAGCTGGGACAAGATGGTGTTTGGCGATCATCCCTATGGCTCTGACTACAATGGCACCGAAGACAGCGTCGCGGCGTTAACTCGTGATGATCTCATGGCGGCGCATCAATCTATCCTGACGCGGGATCGGGTCTATGTGGCGGCGGCGGGCGATATTTCAGCCGACGAATTGGGCGCGTTGATGGATACGCTTTTGTCTGATCTTCCCGCCACCGGTGCACCATTGCCTGCGGATGTCGATGTTCAGACCAAGGCTGGTGTCACCGTGATTCCCTTTGATACGCCGCAATCCGTGGCGATTTTTGGCCACAAAGGGATGAAACGGCACGACCCCGATTTCTTTACCGCCTATGTGTTGAACGTCATCCTTGGTGGTGGCGGGTTTGAGGCGCGTCTAATGCAAGAGGTGCGCGAAAAGCGTGGCCTGACCTATGGCGTCTACTCTTATCTCGTCCCCAAAGAACATGCCGAGCTTTATCTTGGGCGCGTGGCCTCGGCCAATGATCGCATCGCCGAAGCGGTATCGGTTATTTCCGATGAGTGGGCCAAAATGGCGGCAAATGGGGTCACCGAAGAAGAACTCGCCCGTGCCAAAACCTATCTGACCGGGTCCTATCCGCTGCGTTTCGATGGCAATGGCCCAATCGCGCGGATTTTGGTTGGCATGCAGATGGAGGGGTTAACCCCCGATTACATCACCACCCGAAATGATCAGATCGAGGCCGTCACGCTCGACGATGTGAAACGGGTCGCGGCCGAGCTGTTGCACCCCGACGCCTTGCATTTTGTTGTTGTCGGTCAGCCCGAGGGGCTTTGACCCATCCAACGGCGCAAAGAAAAAGGGCGGGGTCGTTAAACCCCGCCCTTTCTATATTCTGGCGATCTATTCTTTAGATAAGACCGGCATGGGCCAAAGCGGCATCAATCTGGGCGCGCGTTGCGTCCGAAAGCGGAAGCAGCGGCAGGCGCACTTCTTCACTGCACAGACCTAGTTTCGACATGGCGTATTTCGCACCACACAGACCCGGTTCAACAAAGATCGCCTGATGCAGCGGCATCACCTTGTCTTGAATCTCAAGCGCCTTGGCGTAATCACCCGCCAAACAGGCCTCTTGCATTTGCGCCAGCAACGCCGGGGCCGCATTGGCCGTCACTGAGATACAGCCGACGCCACCTTGGGCATTGAACCCATGGGCCGTGGCATCTTCGCCGGAAATCTGTGCGAAATCGGTGCCGCATGTGATCCGCTGCTGGCAAACCCGCGCCAAATCACCGGTGGCATCTTTGACGCCGACGATGTTTTTCAGCTTGGCAAGCTCACCCATGGTTTCAGGCGACATATCAACAACCGAACGACCCGGAATATTGTAGATCACAATTGGCAAATCGGCGCTGTCATGGGCGGCTTTGAAATGCGCAATCAGACCGGCTTGGGTCGGTTTGTTGTAATACGGCGTCACGATCAACGCGCCCTGCGCACCCACTTTGGCGGCATGTTGGACGAATCGGATCGTCTCGGCGGTGTTGTTTGACCCGGCTCCGGCGATCACCGGCACGCGACGGGCGGCTTGGGCGACCACTGTTTCGATCACAGCTTCGTGTTCTTCGTGGGTCAGGGTGGGGCTTTCGCCCGTTGTTCCGACCGGCACCAAACCGTGGCTACCTTGATCGATTTGCCAATCGACCAAGCGTTTGAGCGTGTCGAAATCCACTGCGCCGTCTTTCAACGGCGTGACCAGGGCTGGCATTGATCCCTTGAACATCTCACGCTCCTATTGTCTGTTCATCATCAGGTTCAGGAGAAAATCCGCCACCAAACAGGATTGTCAGTTGAAGGCCCGCAAGCTGGCTATATCTTCCTCCGTAAGCGTCTATTCCTTTTCAAGCCGGAAAATGCAAGCCGATGTCGCGTGTTCTTGTCTCAGGTTTCCTGACACTGTTTCTTTTCGCCACCAGCTCGGCTGTGTGGGCACAGGACGCTGGCCAATCCATGGCACGCGCGATGGAGGCTATGCGCCAAGGCAATTGGGCCGCCGCGCGAATCGAAGCGCGCGGTGACGGGCAGGCGGCATTGGACGTCATTTTGTGGCACGCCTTGCGCGCCGGGCGTGGCGACGCGGTCGAGGTTCAGGATTTTCTCGCCCGAAATGGCGATTGGCCGGGCCTCTCTTATCTGAAAGAAAAATCCGAAGCGGCGATGTCATCGGCCACTTACAAGGATATTCGCAGTTTTTACGACGGGCACACGCCGCAAACCGGCACTGGCGCGCTGTCATTGGCGCGCGCCTGGCTTGACCTTGGCGAAGAGGGGGCCGCGCAGGCCGAAATCGTTTTGGCGTGGCGGACCTTGTCCATGTCCGGCGACGAACGCCGCGCGTTTTTGGAAAACTGGGGTGAGGTCCTTGCCGATCATCATGTGGCCCGACTCGATTTCGCTTTGTGGAAGGGCTGGAGCCGAAATGCCGGGGCGATGGTTCCTTTTGTTGACGAAGGGTGGCAAGCACTTGCCGAAGCCCGGCTGGCCCTGCGCAACAAGGGCGGCGGTGTTGATACGTTGATTGAAAAAGTGCCGGCGGCGCTTCAAAATCACCCCGGATTGGCCTTTGAACGCTTTATGTGGCGGGTGAGCAAACGCCGCGATGCCGAGGCGATTGAACTCTTGCTGGATCGCTCCGAAAGCGCCGAGAAACTGGGCGAACCATGGGCTTGGGCACGGGCGCGCCGGGATCTGGCCCGCAAACGCATGCGCGCCGGTGCGGTGACCGAAGCCTATAACATTGCCTCCTCGCACCATCTTGTTGACGGGTCTTCCTTTGCCGATCTGGAATGGTTGTCCGGCTATCTGGCTTTACGGTTCCTTGATAAACCCGATCTCGCCCTGCAACATTTCACCAATTTCCGCGCCGGTGTCTGGACCCCGATCTCGCTTGGTCGGGCCGGGTATTGGATCGGTCGTGCCCACGAGGCGCTTGGTGATACGGCCGCCGCGCAAGAGGCCTATGCGCTTGGGGCGCAATATCAGACGTCATTCTATGGGCTTTTGGCGGCGGAACGCGGCGGCATCGGCTTTGATGGCAAGCTTGATGGCTCTGAAACCTTTCCCGATTGGCGCAGTGCCGAGTTCACCAAAGGCTCGGTGTTCAATGCCGGGGTGGTACTGCTTGCAGCGGGCGAGATCAGCTTGGCGGAACGTTTCCTGACCCATCTCGCCGAATCCCAAGACCGGATGGGCATGGGCCAGATCGGTCACATGCTGCGCGACATGCGCCGCCCGCATATCCAAGTCATGCTTGGCAAACGCGCTGCCAAATTCGGGTTCGAACTGGCCGCGCCTTATTATGCGGTGCCGGATCAGATCGCCAAAGCCTCTTTCCCGGTTCCCAAGGAACTGGTCCTTGCCATTTCTCGGCGCGAATCCGAATTTGACCCCGGTGTGATTTCCGGGGCTGGGGCGCGCGGTTATATGCAATTGATGCCCGGCACCGCCAAAGAGGTCTCGGATCAACTGGGGCTCGAGTACAGCAAAGACAAATTGCTAAGCGATCCCGCCTATAACGCCACGCTCGGCTCGACCTATTTGGCGACCCTGTCCAAACGGTTTGGGGCCAATGCGGTGATGATGTCGGCGGGCTACAACGCCGGTCCCTCGCGTCCGATCCGGTGGATGGAGCTTTATGGCGATCCGCGCAAGGGTGAGGTTGATGTGATTGATTTCATTGAGTTCATCCCCTTTGACGAGACGCGCAATTACGTCATGCGGGTCTCTGAGAGCCTGCCGGTTTATCGCGCCCGCCTTGGGCAAAACCCGCACCCGGTTCCGTTCTCAAAAGAACTCATTGGTTCAACCCTGCCGGCGCTCTCGCCATAGGGTAAAGAGGCCCGCGCCGATGATGATCGTCGCCCCAAGAACCACATTCGGGCGGACAATTTCCGAAAAGAACACAACGCCAAAGGCACTGGCAAAGGCCAGCTGGAAGTAGGAAAAGGGCTGTAGGGCGCTGGCTTCTGAGATTTCATAGCATTTGATCAACATAAAATGCGCGAGGGTGGCAAAGACGCTCAGCGCCACCATCCAACCCCAGTCCAAGGCGCTCATCGGCTCCCAAAAGGCGATGCCAGCCACCGTTGCCGTTATCGCGCCAACAGCGCCGGTGTAAAAGAACGAGGTCATGGCGCTGTCATCGCGGGACACATAGCGGGTTAAAAGGCCATAAAGCGCAAACATCAGCGCGCCGACCAAGGGGATGATTGCATAGGGGGAGAACACCCCGCCCGAGGGTTGCAAAACGATCACCACGCCGAAAAAACCAATGCCGATCGCCACCCAGCGTCGCCAGCCGACATGTTCACCCAGAATCGGGCCGGACAGTGCGGCGATGATCAGGGGGTAGCAGATGAAAATCGCGTGGCTTTCGACCAGCCCCAGATAGACAAAAGACAAAACAGTCACACAGATTTCCATCACCAAAAGGACACTGCGAAACACCTGCAACCAAGGGCGTTTGCTTTGCGCGGCCCGGCGTAATCCACCCGGTTGGCGGGCGCAAAAGGCGATGACAAACGCGGCGAAAAACCAAAACCGAATCATCACCACCATCATGACGTTATAGGTTTCGGCCAAATGGCGCGACATGCCGTCCTGAACGGCAAAGATGAACATGGTGGCGATCATCAACCAGATGCCAAGGGCCTGATTTTGCTGAGTCATTGGCGGCCCTTCACTATGCGGGCTTGATCGCCCGTGTCATATGTCGCTTGCGTCCATAGCCGGGTAGACGCGTCACTTCGAGCCCAGCAGCGACAAGGCCACGTCGCACATGACCCGCGGCGGTATATGTCGCGGCGGATGCACCGGGGGTCATATGCGTGCCGACTTCGGCCATCAATTCGGGCGACCAAAGCTCGGGGTTTTTGGCCGGAGAAAACCCATCAAGAAACCACGCATTGGCCTTGTCTTGCCACCTAGGAAGCGTCGCGCGCGCGTCGCCTTCGACCATCTCAAAACGCAAGTCGGCGATCTCAAATTTGGTTTTGCCCCACTGCGGGGCAAGCTCGCTGGCGATCTCGGCCAGATCGCCAAAGGCCGCCTGTGCGCGGATCATTTCCGGTGCACTCAGCGGGAAGGCCTCGAACGTGGTAAAGCGCAACTGGCCCGCGATACCGGATTGGCGCCAAAGCTGAAGCGCCGCCAAAAGGTTCAACCCGGTGCCAAAGCCCAATTCGGCAATCTGAAACCCATCGCAAAAGCGATCGGGCAAGTCGTTGCCCTGCAAAAACACATGTCGCGTTTCGTCCAATCCATTTTCAAGCGAAAAATACGGGTCATCAAACCGGGTGGACACGGGCGTTTCGCCGCGCCAATCAAGGCTGTGGTGGTCTGCCATGGGCTTTGTCCTTAGAAGAGCGTGGATATGGAATACAGCGAGGTCCGGCAATGGCAAGTGTGGATGTAACCGTGCGCGGTGCAGGTATCTTTGGGTTGTCGGTGGCCTGGGCCTGTGTGTTGCGCGGGGCACGTGTTCGGGTGGTTGACCCAAACGGTCCCGGTGCCGGGTCTTCGGGCGGATTGGTCGGGGCATTGGCCCCGCATGTGCCGGAAAACTGGAATGAAAAGAAGGCCTTTCAACTCGATAGTCTGTTGATGGCCGAAGCCTTTTGGGCCGAGGTCGAAGAGGCGGGGGGCGTGACGGCGGGGTATGGGCGCACGGGGCGCTTGCAACCTGTGGCGGACGAGGCGGCGCTTGAGCTGGCCCGCGCGCGCGGGCGCGGGGCCGAGGCGCTATGGCAAGGCCGTGCGGTTTGGGATTTGGTCCACGTCAAAGACGCCGGGGATTTTGCCCCTTCAAGCCCAAGCGGATGGTTGATTCATGACACATTGACGGCGCGCATGGCCCCGCGACGGGCCGGGGCAGCATTGGTTGCGGCGCTTGTGGCGCGCGGTGTCGAGATTGTCGAAACCGCCCCGGATGAGGGCGGGGTGATCTGGGCGACGGGTTGGCGCGGATTGCTGGATTTGAACGAGTCGATGGGCCGCAAGGTCGGCGATGGCGTCAAAGGCCAGTCGGTGCATCTACGATATGCGGCCCCAACGGCGGCGCAGGTGTTTGTCGGAGGGTTGCATATCATTCCGCACGCGGATGGCACGGTTGCGATTGGCTCGACGTCGGAGCGGGATTTCGACAATCCGACATCGGTGGATGAGCAATGCGATGATCTGATTGCCCGCGCTTATGCGGCCTTGCCGGTGCTAAAAGAGGCCGAGGTGATTGGCCGCTGGGCCGGGGTGCGGCCTCGGGCACGGTCTCGGGCCCCTTTGTTGGGGGCGTGGCCCGGCCGGGATGGGCATTTTGTTGCCAATGGCGGTTTTAAAATCGGTTTTGGCATGGCCCCAAAAGTCGCCGAAGTGATGGCCGATTTGATGTTGGATGGACGCGATACCATTCCTGAGGGCTTTGGATTTCAGGCTTGTTTCAAGCGGTGATGGGGGTGACGCTGGGCTTTGCCCTCGCCCCACCCACCATCCCGCAAAGGCACAAAAAAACCGGCGCGCAACTCGCACCGGTTTTGTGAGGTTTGTAGGGTGGGGTTTCACCCCACCAATGGTTAGTCGAACTTGCGCGACGGGGCCAAAACCTTGGCCTCACCGATCAGCACTTTTTTCCCATCAACCGAGCAATGGCAATCGAGCGTTACACGGCGTTTGCCATGGTCGATATCGACCACTTTGACCTCGGCATAGACCATGTCGCCGGGGCGCACGGGGGCAAGGAACTTGAGCGTTTGACCCATGTAAACCGTGCCGTGGCCGGGCAGTTGTTCGCCGATTACCGCAGAGATCAGGCCCGCGGTTAGCATGCCATGGGCAATGCGCCCTTCAAAAATCGTGTCATTGGCATACTCATCATCAAGATGCACCGGATTGCGGTCGGTCGAAACCTCGGCAAACATTTCGATGTCCTGATCGGTGACCTGTTTGCGCAGGTACCGGGACATGCCCATTTCGATATCTTCGATGCAGATCGTGCCACGTGGCAGGTTGTCCAACATCTTATCCTCCATGATGATCCGCCCTGATACGGCAAGTGACCAAAGTCACCGGGTAACAAATGGGCGTCCTTCTGCTGTGCTTTGTAATTTTATTACTTTGCACTTGCAGAAAAATCAAGGGGGAATTCTGTTATCGCAGCATCCCTATGCTGAATTGCGGAGCAATGTTTTCCTTGGCCAAATAGTCGTTTAGCGCCGCGCCATCCGGGTCACTTGTCGTTTTTGTCTCTGCCCGTGCCAAACCGCCGGTGATGAAAAGAGAATCAATGTCCTCTCCCATGGCCCCCATGATGTCGGTATGTGGCCCATCGCCGATGGCCAGAATGCCAATATCGGCAATGCCCGGTTTCAACGCGGCCAACCGGCGACGGGCCAGATCATAGATCGGCGGATGCGGTTTGCCGAAATAGAGGCTCTCGCCGCCCATTTCCGTATAAAGTTGGGCCAAGGCCCCGGCGCACCATTCCCGCGTTTCGCCGCGATCGACGACGATATCGGGGTTGGCACAAAGAAGTTTCATACCCTTTTGTTTGGCGTACAAGAACTGCCCACGCATCTCCGACGGATCCGCATGGGGGTTAAGCGGGCCGCAACATATGATGCCCTCGGCCTCCTCAAGCGCGACCTGTTCTATTGTCACCGGGTTGTCGATTAGGCTGAGCGGTTCGAAAAACGGCTGGTCGTGGGGTTGGCCAATGAACCAAACCTTGGAGCCAACTGCGCCCTGAAACATCGCCGAACGGCCACTATCGCCGGATGTGGCGATGTCGTCATAAGCGTCTTCGGGCACATTGAATTTCACCAATTGCTTGGCGACCTCGTGGCGCGAGCGCGGGGCATTGGTGACCAAAACCACAATGCCGCCAGTGGCGCGATAGGCCTGAAGCGCGGCCACGGCTTCGGGAAAGGCGGTGACGCCGTTGTGGACACAGCCCCACAGATCGACAAAGAGCGCCTCGTAGCGGTCTGAAATCTCGGAGAGGGCGGAGATAATCTGGGTCATGGTGCGGATCACAGCTTGGGAACAGTTGCCCCGGTCATCCCACATCGCGCCCCATGTGGAAAGGGGCGCCGGCTTTGTATTCTAGTCAATTCCACCGGAATGCGCGCGGGTGCGCCGCGATAGCACCCCCGGCTTTACCCCTGATTCTAACCTTGGCTTTGGATGCGTTCGACATAAACGCGCATTTCTTCCGCCTCTTGGCGGGCTTCGCGCAAGCCATCCATCGCCGCTGACAACTCGGCTTCGGTCTGGGCCAATTGGTTGGTCAGCTCAGCCTCGCGTTGTTGCAGATAGGTGATGGCCTGATCGCGGGTCTCTTCGGCCTCGTGCAATTCCTGGCTCATGCGCTCAAGCTGATCCATGTCGGCCTGACTGACGCGGGTAAAGCGGTGGAGCAGCCAATGGGCAAACCAGCCCACACAAAAGGCCACAAAAAGAATAACGGCTGTCATTATGATGAACTGCGTTCTATCCATCGTTTGTCCCCTTTGCCGCGTCTGCCCCGGCCTCTGCTTCTTCGTCTTTTTTGTCACCCGAGGCTTCTGCGGCCTCTGGATCACTTGTGTCGTCTGCTGTTGGCTCGCCCGTGTCCGCGCCCGTGTCCGCGCCGTCTTTGGTGTCGGTTTTCAGCAGGGTAAAGGTGATACGACGGTTGGCTTCGCGGCCATCTTCGGTGTCGTTATCCGCAATCGGATTGGCCTCACCATAGCCGACAACCGTGTAGGCTCTGACCGGAACCAAGCGACCACGCAGCGCATCGAGAACGGCTTGGGCCCGGTCTTGGCTAAGCTTTTGGTTCATCGATTCGCGGCCTTGGCTATCCGTATGGCCACCCACCTCAAGCGGAATGTCCCCGCATTTCTTCAACAAGGTCGCCAATTCGTCCATCAGATCCTTGGCCGAGGTATCCAGCGTTGCCGACCCCGGTTCAAAGGAAATTTTGCGTGCGCCAATGATCTCGACGATCTGGGCTTCGCATTCCTCAGGGCTTGGGAGGCCAAGCGTCGGATCAAGCTGTTTGACATATTCAACGTTGATCTCAAACTCGGCGGCATCGCCAAGTTTCGCTGCCAAAAGCTGGGCAATATCGGCACGGGCGTTTTGGTTGCCGGTTTTGCCGGAAATCGCAACATTGTCCGGCGTGACCGTCACCGCACCATTCACAAGGCTGGACAAAACTTCGAGCCCGGCCAAGGTGCGCACTTGCCAATCATTGGGCAAGCCTTCGGCGACACGGGCGGCGGTGTAAACATCTTCGGAACCAAAGCGGGCGCGGGCATAGCTATCCATGGTCTGGCGTGCGATTTCGCTCGACACGCGACCGCGCAATTGCACCTTGCCTTCGGGGCTTAGGGTTGCGGTGAATTCCGGTGGGCCTTCTGCGGATTGCTCGGGCGCTTTGGGAAGCACCGCATGAAGCGCAAACACGCCGGGTAGGGCGGTTTCCAACTCGCCGACAACGCGGTCAAACAGCGCCTGACTTGTGCCTTCGGGGGCGATCAGGGTGATATCGGCATTGGTAAAGGTCACCGAGGTGCCTTTGAGTTCCGACAGCTTTGATATTGCTAAAACGGCGGCATCGGCCCAGCGGCGTGACGGCACACCAAGCCCAAGCGTACAAGAGGATTTCCCCTCAAGACCGGCATCTGCGGCGGCCTTTAGGATACGTTGGCTGGCCTCTTCGGTATCGGCGGAACAGGCGTCAAAATGCGGGCCGGTGTCGTCGATGATAAAGCGTAGCGTAAAGGGCGAGATCACCGGGCGCGGGGCCGATAGCTCAAGCGCCAGTTTCAGCCCTTCGGGCACACGACGCGCCAACCCGCTTTCGATGCGGCGGCGATGTTCGTCGCTTTCGGCCATGGCATTGATCGCCACAAGATCGGGGCGCACCGAAATCTGCGAGCGCGGCAAATCCCGCAGGGCGCTAAGTGCAAAGCTAAGCGCCGTGTCCCAGCCCTCGGGCGTTGGGAAATCAGCAACGCCCAACAAATCCGACACTTCACCGTCACCAGCGAGCTTTTCAAACCCTTCGATCAATTCGTCGCGGTTGGTCGATGTCGGGATCAACCCGATGGCCGACAAACCGGCATCGTTGCGCAAAATTTCGATCGAAAACTCTGGCGGTGCGACGTCTTCGGGATCTTCCACCAGCATCTGGTCGATGACACGCGCGGCATCCACAACGCTTCCGGCGGTGCTCAGCGCTTTGAAACGGGCGGCTTCGTCCGGGGCGGTGCCGATCAAAAAGACCTGCAAGCCATTGGTGTCAACCTCGGCCCAGGTCAAACCTTCTAGGTCCAACTCCTTGAGCACATCGGTCTTGGAGGCGGTTTCAATCACCCCTGCGGCAAAATACGCGCTAACAAGGCTGACAGCGCCAGCCGCGGCGAAGGTTCCGCAAAAGGTAAAGATTGAGGAAAGGCGCATAGACGCTCCGGTCCTGTTTAAGTCTTAGGCGTTGATACGCAAGCTAAACACATTCCGCAATCAAGCGAATAGCGATGCGGCGAAAAACAGCACAGGGATCAGGCCAGCATCGCGGTTAGATCGAAACAATTCCAGCAAGCGGTCGTTATCGTCCATTTTTAGGCGACGCAGCTGCCACATAAGATGCCATCCCATGGCCCAAGGTCCGGTCAGCAAGATCACCATTTGCAGGATTTCGCCGTCGGGGGCGGCGGCAACAACGGCCATCCCCATCAACGCGACGGCCAAAACCATGAACCATGCCAAATAGCGGGGAGTGTTTTCTGCAAACAATCGGGCCGTTGATTTCACCCCGATCAACGCATCGTCTTCGGTGTCCTGATGGGCATAGATCGTGTCATAAAACAGCGTCCAAGCCATGCCCGAGAGGTATAGTAAAACCGCTGGAAGGCTCAGGCTTCCGGTGTGGGCCGTCCATGCCAGCAAAGCGCCCCAGTTGAAGGCAACGCCCAAAAACACCTGAGGCCACCATGTGAACCGTTTGGCAAAGGGGTAAATCGCCACCGGGATCAGCGCGATGACCCCAAGCAGGATCGCCATCGGTGGAAAGGTGATCAGAATGGCAAACGAAATCAGACATTGTAGCACCGCCCAAGCCAGCGCTTGTTTCACCGTGACCTGACCCGATGGAATGGGGCGCGAAGCGGTGCGTTCGACCCGCCCGTCAAAATCGCGGTCGGTGATGTCGTTCCACGTACACCCCGCGCCGCGCATTAATACCGCACCGATGGCGCAGCCAATAATGATCCAAAGATCAAACAGCCGCATTTCCCCGTCATGCACCATGGCCAGCAACACCCCCCACCAACAGGGCAGCAACAGCAACCAAGAGCCAATCGGCCGGTCGGCTCGGCTTAGCCGCAGATAGGGGCGCAACCCTTGTGGTGCATAGGTATCAACCCAATTGTCCTTCACAGCGTCCGCAACCTGCCCGGTGGGCTCTGGTGTCTGCTCGGTGCCGGTCATATGCTGCGCCTCATGAAAGCTAAAATCCGCCTTTATGTAGAGCACCCTTTGGGGCCGGGACAAGACGTCTCGCTGTCGCGCGATCAGGCGCATTACCTCTTTGGGGTCATGCGATTGGCCGTTGGCGCTCGCGTTGCGCTTTTCAATGGTGTGGATGGTGAATGGCAGGCCGCTGTGACAACGGCGGGCAAACGGGGCGGTGTTTTGACCTGTGACACCTTAAGTGCCCCACTGGGTTTGCCACCTGATCTCTGGCTTTGTTTTGCGCCGATAAAAAAGACGCGGACCGATTTTATCGTTGAAAAGGCGGTGGAAATGGGGGCGCGGCGCATTGTGCCCATGGGCACCGATTTCACCAATTCCGAACGCATCCGTCAGGACCGCTTACAGGCCCATGCGGTTGAGGCGGCGGAACAATGTGGCGCAACCTATGTGCCCGAGGTGGCCCCGCTGTTCCGTTTTGACGCCTTGATCGACCAAACCAAGGATCGCCAGCTGATGTTTTGCGATGAGGCCGAGGCGGGAGCGCAACGCGCGCCTGATGAAGTGTCTAAAGGCCCTTGGTGCATTTTGATCGGCCCCGAGGGTGGGTTTTCCGACCGGGAACGCAGCCGCCTGCAATCCTTGCCCAATGCCCACACGCTTAGCCTTGGACCGCGCATTTTGCGGGCGGAAACCGCCGCAGTTGCGGCGATGACCCTGTGGCAAACCCGCTATGGTGACTGGTAAGCCCGCCAAATCCGGCGGATTATAAAGGCGGCGACCCATGCGGGCCGCCACCGTATTTGGATTTATTGCTCAAGAAGAACCGCTGGCTCGACATCGGCAATGTCACCCCATTTCGAATCCGCATCGGCGATAAAGCCGGGAATATTGGTGGCCCAACGTTCCTGAATGCTTGGCGATAGGTTCAGATAGAGCTTTTCATCAACGATCTTCCAAAGCGTTGGATCACCGTCAAACTTGAACCCCATGGCGGTGCCAAAGGCGCAATAGCCGCCATAGGCCGGGGCATAGGCCTCTGGGTTGGCTTCAAACGCGGCTTTGTTGTCTTCTGACGAGAACCAATAGGTTGCGTCGTTGTAAACGGCGGTAAGCTGGTAGTCGCCCTTGGTCGGTGCGCCATCGGTGAAATAGGCAACCGGGTCATACCCCTGCATAGCCAGACCGGTTGACGACGCGTTGACGTCAACACCAGCCGCCAAGGCGGATGTGGCAAGAGCAACGGAAACTGCGATACCGCCGAGGAAAGATGTGAAGTTGGACATGGTGGTCCCTTTTTAATGATCGGCGTTTTGCAGGAATGTGCAGCCAGCCGAGAGATGTCTGTTGACGCCTGAAATTGACGTGGTCAGCGGCCTGAAATGGTGCGGCGCTTGTGGATTGGATTTGGGCCATGGCTGGATCACATACAAAACAAGCTTATTTGACTGTGCGTATATCCGGGAAATTTGTGCGTTTTTGCACAGACCCCTCTGCCCTTGCAGAGCGCGCCTTAGGACCGATATGCATAGAGAATAGATGATGAGAATGTTTGAAACGGCCCCGCGCCCCGTTGGATAGCAAGGATACAAACATGAGTGTGATCCGCCCCGAGGCCGCAACCGTTCTGGCACGCTGGAGCGAGGCAATGATCGGCGCTGCAGTCTGTGCGCTGGGCCTGTATTGGGCGCTGTTTACCGGCGGGGGGCTCTTGCATTGGATCGGCTATTTCATCGCCGTTCTCGGGGCGTTTCTCTGTGCCTCTGGCAGTCGCCGCGCCCGTTTCCCACAAGGCGATGACGGCCCCGGCATCGTGCAAATCAATGAACGTCAAATAAGCTATTTTGCCCCCGAAGGCGGCGGGATTTTGTCGGTCGATACCCTCTGGCGCGTCACGCTGGATGTGCGTTTGCGCCAACAGGTGGTTTGGACCTTTGTCGGCGAAGACGGGGTGTTGAGCATCCCGGTTGACGCCGCTGGCACCGACTTGATTTTCGACATGTTGTCGGCCCTTCCCGGTGCCGATTTCGAAAAGGTCACCCGCGCCATGTCGGCAACCGAACCACACAGCTATGTGATCTGGCGCAAGCCCGCTGTGCAATCCTCGGTGGCAACCCTGCATTGACACCGGTCCACATTCACCTCATGGCTTGGAACCCAAGCGGCACCTAATAGGCGGAGAGCCCATGTCCATTCCTCAATCTGGCGGCGGTCCAATCGAGCGCCACGAACAGTTGGCCGAGTATCTGTCTTCGGGCTGTAAGCCCAAGGAAGACTGGCGCATTGGCACCGAACACGAAAAGTTCGGCTATTGCGTTGATACGCACAAACCGCTGCCCTACGAAGGCACCCGGTCTATCAAAGCTGTGCTCGAAGCGCTGCGTGATCGTCATGATTGGGCCCCGATCCTTGAGGCCGGGAATATCATTGGTCTTGAAAAAGACGGCGCGAATATTTCGCTTGAACCGGGTGGCCAGCTGGAACTCTCTGGTGCGCCACTGGAAACCATCCACCAAACCTGTGACGAGGTGAATTCGCACCTTGTTGACGTCAAGGATATTGCCGACAAAATCGGCGTGGGTTTCATTGGTCTTGGCGCGGCACCGGAATGGTCGCATGACCAGATGCCGATGATGCCCAAAGGGCGCTACCGCCTGATGAATTCCTACATGGACAAAGTCGGCACCATGGGCAAATCCATGATGTATCGAACCTGTACCGTCCAGGTGAATCTCGATTTCTCATCCGAGACCGACATGGTGCAAAAGATGCGTGTCGCTTTGGCTTTGCAGCCCGTGGCCACTGCTCTTTTCGCCAACTCGCCATTCTTTGAGGGCAAACCAAACGGTCACAAAAGCTGGCGCTCGCGCATTTGGCGTGATTTGGATGCGTCGCGCACCGGGATGTTGCCGTTTGTTTTTGACGAGGGTTTCGGGTTTGAGGCTTGGGTCGAATATGCGCTCGATGTGCCGATGTATTTTGTCTATCGCGACGGCGAATATATCGACGCGCTGGGTCAATCCTTCCGCGATTTCCTCAAGGGTGAATTGCCTGCCTTGCCCGGCGAAACCCCAACTCTGTCCGATTGGGCCGATCACCTGACCACCGTCTTTCCCGAAGCGCGGGTGAAAAAGTTCATCGAAATGCGTGGGGCCGATGGTGGTCCGTGGCGTCGTCTTTGTGCGCTTCCGGCGTTTTGGGTCGGGCTGACCTATGACCAAACTGCGCTTGATGCGGCGTGGGATTTGGCCAAAGATTGGGATGCCGAAACCCGCGACGAGTTGCGCGTTCAAGCGTCAATCCACGGGCTTCAGACCAAGGTCAACGGCATCAACATGCATGATCTGGCACGCGAAGTTGTGGCGATTTCCGAAGCGGGGCTCAAGGCGCGGGCCAAACCCGGTGCCGGTGGTCTGGTGCCCGATGAAACCCATTTCCTCAATGCTCTCAAAGAGTCGCTGGAAACGGGTCAGGTGCCTGCGGATGAGCTTTTGGAGCATTACCACGGTGATTGGAACGGCGATCTCAGCAAGATCTATTCCGAGTATTCCTACTAAATTCGGGACCGTTCAATCGTGAAAAAGCGGATCGCGTCGCGGCATAGGCCCGTGGCGCGTTTTGTTTTTGTCGGGTCCCGCTCCGCTATTTGGGGGCGGTCCCCACTGGTTTTCGGTGCTTTGTCCCCGTTGTGCGGCGGCAATCGCCACAAAGACAAGCCCGCCCAAGAATAGAAAATTGAACACGGTCAAAACCGAGATAATGACAAAACAGGGCAGGGCGATTGCGCTCGACAATCCGATGTCATGCAATCGTCGTATCGAAAGTGAGACGCGCGGCAAGAGCAGCGCCCAAAGCCATATCTGATAGGCATATCCCGGCATTCCCAACGCCCACATTGCCGCCATAGGCAACACATCGACAATCAACACTACCCACCAGAATTCCGGTCGCGACGCGCGACCGGAGAAATCCAGCGTTTTGGTGAAGAAACGGGGAACTGCGATGCTAGGACTCATAACTGGGGCCTACCGTTAGCGGGGTTAAGCGCTGGCTCGGCCTAGCACATGGGTCTGATAATAATCGCTAATCTGTTCGCGTTGTGCGGCCACTTCTTCCGGTGAGGGGTCGCGATCCAGCTTCAACAAAGTCGCATAGCTTTGACGGGCATCATGGGGGCGGGCTTCTCGCGCGGTGGTGGGGCCTGCGGCGGGTTCCTTGATCGCGTCAAAACCGGTGCGGCGCGTCGGTGTTGGGTTATGAGGCGGCTGCCCCCATTGGTTTTCTTCGGGCTCCGAGGGCAAGATCAGCAAAACCAATAACCAGATCGGTCCGACAATTGGGATCGAGTTGACGAAGTACCACATGCCCGATCGCCCCGCATCGTGCAGACGACGGATCAGGATCGTGGTGTTGGGAATAAAGGTCAAAAGCAACAGAACCGGTGTCAGATAGGCCAACGGGTTGTAATTGGTCACATGCGCCGTCGTGATCGTATAGATGTCGAGAACGGCTGCGATGGCCATAAAAACAAATATGATCAGCGCGACCCACCAATATTCGGCACGCGTGGCGCGGCCTGAAATATTGAAAGCTTTGAAAATGTAGTTTTCTAGCGCGGTGTGAGGGCCAATCATATTCTTGCTCCGGTTGTCAGCAACTCTTTTGTGCTGTCAGAGCGGGGCGAAAATCGGGCACTGGCGTGAAAAGCTTGCGGCTTTTGCATCCAATCCAACGGCAAGCCCCGGTTTTCACAGGGATTTACCATTCATATTTGATTCATCTTTGCGGCACCGCGCCGATTAATAACCGATGGCACAGCCGTCTTTACGCGGGTCCGACGCCCCCTCAAGCACGCCATTGTCCCGGATTTTGATGGCCTGCGCGCCGCCAAGAGGACCATCAGGAGTTGTAATGTCATGCCCCCTGTCGGCGAGTTCGCCGCGAACCGCATCGCCAAAGCCACGTTCCAATTGCAACTTGCCGCCATCAACAAAACTGCGCGGAGCGTCCAGGGCGCTTTGCAACTCCATCCCATAGTCAACCAGATTGGTTAGAACACGGGCATGGCCGTTGGGCTGATATTGCCCGCCCATCACACCAAATGGCATGGTCACGCGGCCCTGTTCACGCAACATCGCCGGGATGATGGTGTGCATCGGGCGTTTACCCCCCGCAAGCTCGTTCGGGTGCCCGGAGACGAGCGAGAACCCTGCACCACGGTTTTGAAACAAAACGCCGAATTTTTCCGACGCGATCCCCGACCCAAAGCCATGAAATATCGAATAAATCAACGACACTGCCATGCGATCTCGGTCAACAACGGTGATGTAAATCGTGTCCTTGTGCACCGCCTCACTTAGGGCGGCGGGGGCCGCCATCGCGCGGTTCATGTCAATCAAACCGGCCAGTTGTTCGGCGGTTTGCGGTGACAAAAGATGGTCGAGCTTGGTCATATGCTCTGGATCTGCCAGAAACCGGTTGCGCGCATCATAGGCCAACTTCGCCGTCTCGGCTTCGATATGGACGCGATCCACACCAAAGGGATCAAGGTTCGATAAATCGAAATGCGACAGGATGTTAAGCATCAGATGGGCAATAATGCCTTGGCCATTGGGCGGATGCTCCAACAACTCCTGCCCCTTATAGTCCCCGCTAACTGGGGATGTGATCGTACAAGCGGTATCGGCGAAATCCTCGGCACTATGTAGCCCGCCAAGGCTAGTCAAAGCGGCCAGCATGTCGTCGAGCGCTTCACCTTCGTAAAACGCCGCGCGGCCATCCTTGGCAATCTTGCGCAAAAGTTTGGCTTGCTTGGGAAGGGCAAACATGTCGCCGATCTTGGGAACTTGACCGTTCACCATGAAATCTTGACGGGCACTACCCGTTAGGCACTTGCCGCTAGTGGGCCAATCAAACGCCACGCGCGGCGCAACCGGAACGCCGGTTTCCATATAGTGGATGGCGGGGGCGAGGCTATCGGCAAGGCCGAGCTTGCCCCATTTGTCCGACATGGTGCAAAACGCGTCAATCGCGCCGGGGATTGTGATGGCTTCGACATCGTGAACCGGCACGGTTGCTTGACCGGCGTCGCGCAAACGCTGGGCCGTTGCGGCGCTTGGTGCGCGGCCCGACCCGTTGACGGCCATGACATCCTCGGACCCAGACGGAGAGACCAGCGCGAAACAATCCCCGCCGATACCCGTCATCTGGGGTTCGGCGACGCCAAGAAGAACAGCGCCCGCAATCGCGGCGTCCATGGCATTGCCACCGCGGCGCAGCACATCCACCGCGGCCTGCGCCGCCAAGGGATGAGACGTGGCACACATGCCATTGCTGGCATAAACCGCCGAACGGCCGGGAAGATGAAAGTCGCGCATATAGTTTTTGATCCTGTTGTTCGGTTTGAACAATAGGAGCGACGCGCGGCAGGTCAACATCATGGGGGGGGATTGCTGTGTAGATCCTCGGTATCGCGTACTGGGTGGGGGCTGTAACACGCGATACCGAGGGAAGCCTATGCAGCTACAAGACCCGTTATCCTATGAGAATGGGGTTAGATTGTGACCCTGCAAAGGTTTGAATCAGGCAGGTAAAATTGTTTGGATTTCGGGTGTTAAGCCGGATTGATCGTGTGATTTGGGGGGAGGTTGCTGATAGTCCTCGGTGCCGCGCACTGGGTGGGGGCTAAAACACGCGGCACCAAGGGAAGCCTATGCAGCTACAAGGATAGGTATCGCAGTGTGATGCGGCGGGATTGCGACAAGAAAAGGGTAACTCTCGGGCATTTTTTCCGTTTGACCTCAGCACGCGCAAAAACGGCCTCGCCCACAAGGCGCGCCGTTAGATCGTGTAAGTTATTGAGGAAATTGTAGTCCTCGACACCGTGCACTGGGTGGGGGCTAGAACACACGGTGCCGAGGGAAGCTATATGCAGCTACAAGACCATGTATGATGCTGAAATCTGCCCCGATTGTGGCGCGGCCAAGGTGTTTTGAAGACATCGCTACCTGGATTATCCTTGGGCTTGCATCTGTATCGGCATCTCAAGGCTTAGGTGGTTTTCAGAGCCCTTGCGCTCATAAACCAACCGGTCGCTCAGGCTTTGGATGAGGTACCAGCCAAAACCTCCCTCTGGCATGTGTTGCATGTCCACATCCAGATTGGCGGGAGCTCCGCTTGGCAAAGCCCCCTCCGGCATTGCCACGCCGGTGTCAATGAACCCCGCGCATAGGCGGAGCCCAGTAAATTGCACGTCAAACTGGATTTCACCATCCGGGCTTTCGCCATAGGCATGCTCAACAATATTGTTGAGCACTTCAGCAAGGACCAGCTCCCATATGTCACCGGGACAGGTGAAAAAGCTTTGCGATTCCAGATCACGACGTAGCGACGTCAAGGTTTCACGCACGGCCTCTGGGGTGCTATGCAGAACATAGCGGAAAGCCAGGACGGTCTGGTCGCCTGATTTGCCGGTCATCAAGGGAACTCCGATCAGAGCCAGATCATTAGGCGCTTTGGGCCTGGGCGGTTTGCACAGAGTCATGAATGGCAAAGATCGAATCCATTCGGGTCATGCGAAACACTTTGTCGACCGCAGGCGTTAGACCGGCGAGTTCCAGTTTCCCACCGGCTGGCATAAGCTTCATCGCCGCGACGATCGCGCCAAGGCCGCTCGAATCAATAAAGGTTACTTTATGTAGGTCCAGAATCATGCGGCCGCTAAAATTGGCCATCTGTTCACGCATTTTATCCTTGAAAGATATCGCGACCGAGGCGTCAATACGCTCCGCTTCGACAGTGATCACACTGACGTCTCCAGTTGTTTGGGTTGAAAATTCCATACCAGCCTCTTTGCTCAAGTCATTCAGACCCTAGACGCCAATCCTTACCATTCGGTATGCAGGTGCAGAGAATTGGAGGATAATTCATGCAAGATGTGGTCATCACCGGGGCGGCACGTACGCCTATGGGGGGATTCCAAGGGGCGTTTGCCGGCGAAGACGCCGCGCAACTAGGCGGCGCTGCGATCAAGGCGGCGCTTGAGCAGGCCGCAAGCCCTCAGGTCGACGAAGTTCTGATGGGCTGCGTTTTGCCCGCCGGGCAGGGGCAAGCACCGGCTCGTCAGGCCGGGTTCGCTGCGGGTTTGGGAGAGGATGTCCCAGCCACCACACTTAACAAGATGTGTGGTTCGGGTATGCGCGCCGCGATGTTTGCCTTTGATCGCTTGGCCTTAGGTCACGCCGGCACCATCATCGCAGGCGGTATGGAAAGCATGACAAACGCCCCCTATATCCTGCCGAAAATGCGCGGTGGGGCGCGGTTGGGCCATGGTGAGGTCGTTGACCACATGTTCCTTGATGGGCTCGAAGATGCCTATGACAAGGGTCGTTTGATGGGCACCTTTGCCGAAGATTGCGCCGAGGCATTTCAATTCACTCGCGAAGCCCAGGACAATTATGCATTGGCCTCTTTGTCGCGTGCGCTTGAGGCACAAAAATCCGGCGCATTTGAAGGAGAAATCGCCGCCGTCACCATGACCACCCGCAAAGGCGATGTTGTCGTGGCCGAGGATGAGCAGCCCGGTAATGCCCGCCCCGAAAAAATCCCGCACCTAAAACCGGCCTTTCGCAAGGATGGCACGGTCACCCCGGCCAACTCTTCGTCGATCTCGGATGGGGCGGCGGCTTTGGTCATGACCACCGCCGACGCTGCCAAGGCCGCCGGTGCGCCGATCCGCGCCCGTGTTCTTGGCCATGCCAGCCACGCCCATGCGCCCAACCTCTTCCCGACCGCACCGGTGCCCGCGGCGAAAAAGCTGCTCGACCGTTTGGGGTGGTCCGTGGATGACGTTGACCTTTGGGAGGTCAACGAGGCCTTTGCCGTTGTGCCCATGGCCTTCATGCATGAAATGGGCATTTCCCATGACAAGGTGAACGTCAACGGCGGTGCCTGTGCGCTGGGCCACCCCATCGGGGCGTCGGGTGCGCGGATCATGGTGACCTTGCTCAATGCCTTGGAAAAACGGGGGCTTAAACGCGGTGTCGCCGCGATCTGCATTGGTGGCGGCGAGGGCACAGCCATCGCGATCGAACGCCCCTAATCACCTGTAAACGGCCCCAAAACAACGCAAGCCGCCCTGTCACGGGGCGGCTTAACCGTGGTGCCCGCGCGCGCGGCCAAGCCGTTTTGGTCTGCACACGCGCCATCGCCCACAACGCGACTTCATCGTTGACTAGGCTGCGTTGATCAGGCTGCGCGCCTGACTGGTTTTTGGGTGCCGTTGCGTATCAAATCCGCCCAAGCCCGTTTGCAAGTCGGGTCGTCCCAGCGCGCGATCAGTTCGCCAAAGAGGGGCCTGCGGCAAGCCCAGATCGGGGCTCAGCTTGCTAGGGGTAAGTCCAAAAATTGGAAAAGATAGGGCCAGCCCCGACCAGAGGGAAGGTGTAGGCGCTGGGTAAAATCGAGACCTTAGGTCTTTATAGCTCGGTTTTGGCTGATGTTTGCTTTGCGCGGCCTGACCCTTGCCTTTGAATTCTGCCTGTCAGTCGATCGAAATTACCGTGAAATTTTCCTTTGAAATTTCAAAAATCCGTGGCAGCGTGAAATTCTTCTAAATAATTTCACGACTCGGATCATGGATCAGACACACCGACACACAACCACCTTGGGCGCAGATATTCGCGCCCTGCGCCGCACCCGGAGCCTAACTTTGCAGCAGCTTGCGGATGCTTTGGGCCGTTCGGTTGGCTGGCTCAGTCAAGTCGAACGCGATCTCTCCGAACCCGGCATTGACGATCTGCGCGGGCTGGCCAAAGCGTTGGACGTGTCTATCTCGACCCTGTTTTCCAATGCGCCATCACCGGCGCATGAAACCGGGCGCATTGTGCGCTCTGGCGCGCGGCGATCCATTGGACCGGGCGAGGTGGGCCTCAAAGAGGAGCTGCTCTCCCCTGATCTCACTGATGATTTTGAGATGGTTCATTCGACCTTTCTCCCCGGTGCCTCGCTCCCCGATCCGGTGACGCGGCCCACCCAAGAGGTCGGCTATGTCATCACCGGCAAGCTCGATATCGAGATCGCCGGGCATCTTTTCACCCTCGAACCCGGTGACAGTTTCCGCATCAAAGGCGAACCGTTTCGCTGGGCCAACCCCTATGATGAACCGGCCATTGCGGTCTGGGTCATTGCGCCACCGGTCTATTGATGGGCGCGGGGCAGGTCATCGCCGATAGGGCGACGCGGCGGGCGCGCTTAGGCCCCCCAGACGAAATCGTCCGGGGCATTTCCGCCGATCAAAACATCATCGCCATCCCCACCAACAAGCATATCACTCCCGTCGCCGCCGATGATTGTGTCGTTTCCGCCGCCGCCATAAACCGTGTCATCGCCGCCCAGAGCAAAGATAAGATCATCGCCCTCGGTGCCATGAATGACTTCGCCCTGCCATGTGCCAACAATCACGCTGTATTCAGGCTCGGGCGTATCGGTGGGAAGCGGCGTGAAGTCGTCATAAGAGGCCTCGTCCGGCACATGGGTCGCGATGTCAAGGCTGGCGGTGAACTGCGCATAAGCCCCCGGATCGCGCAGCGTATCTTGCCACTCCACCGACAGGATATTGGCGTGACCCGTCCAAACATCGGCCGCCGCCGTAAGGGCATAGGGCGCTGTGTTGAAAAGGTTTTCCATCAAAATTCCATCAACGTTCTGCATGAACGCCGCTTCGGTCGCGGTGACAGTGTCGCCGTTGTTCCAGGTCATGTAAGCGTCGCTGTTGATATAGACCTGCGCATCGGCGTTGACGGCCGATACGGCGTCGGACACCGCATTGACAAGCGCCATCATCGCCTCAGCGCGCTCGGCGAGCGCAATGGCGCGCCCAGCATCGCCGTCGCTGAGGAAATAGCGGCCGACATCGTCCAAAAACACCCCGTCATAGCCCGCCTGAACAACGGCAACCGCCTGATCAATCACGATTTGTTGCCATTCGGGGTCGGTGAAATCAACGATAGGGCCATAGATCGTTTCACCGGGGTTATTTGGGTCCTCAACCTCGCCATTGCCGACCGGGCCGCGCGCGGTGCCAAGCGCATTGACCAACCAATCCGGCGCGTCGTCCGTTGGGGTGCCAACATCGGGGTTGGCCGGATCTGCGCCGCTTACCCAGTTGGGGTTCCAATAGCTGCGATTGTGATCGGTGACGGCGACGTTGACATAGCCCAACACCGTGCGGTCATCCGCCGTGCCGGGGGTGCCGGCCGTTTGCAATTGGGCCAATTCGGCCGCAGTCAAAACCGCTTCATACTCTGTCGTGACACTGGTTTCGATCACCATGAGCTCATAGGCGCTGTTGTCGAGCTCGGTCACGTCCGGGTCGGTCAGCCAATAGATAAAATTCTCAACCATAAACAGTCCTCCAAACACGGTCTGCACGCACAAGATACGCGCGCAGCATACAGGCAGGACTGTAAACGCATCAAGAAAACTCAGGGAAAAGGAAACCTAGCATGAGCGATTTTCCGACCAAGGCCCGCGTGGTCATCATCGGGGGCGGCGCCGTTGGCGTCTCGACACTGTATCATCTGGCCAAGGCCGGTTGGACCGACAGCGTGTTGCTCGAAAAGAACGAGCTGACCGCCGGCTCCACATGGCACGCCGCTGGCAACTGCCCGAACTTTTCCGGCTCATGGGCGATCATGAACATGCAGCGCTATTCGCTGGAAATGTATCGCACCTTGGCCGAAGACGTTGATTACCCGATGAACTATCACGTCACCGGGGCGCTGCGTTTGGGGCACACCAAAGAGCGGACCATGGAGTTTGAACGTGTGGCCTCCATGGGCCGGTATCAGGGGTTGCAACTCGACATGCTCACCCCCGAGCAGGCCAAAGAATACTATCCCTTCCTCGAAACCCATGATCTCGATTCCGTGCTCTGGGATCCGCTGGATGGCGACATCGACCCGGCCCAGCTGACCCAAGCCATGGCCAAAGGCGCGCGTGACCTCGGGGCCTCGATCCAACGTTTCTGCCCGGCGACTGGCGTCACGCAAAAAGACGACGACACATGGATTGTGCACACCGACAAGGGTGACATCGAATGTGATTATGTCGTCAACTGTGGCGGGTACTATGCCGCGCGCATCGGCGAATGGTTCAAACCCTTCGGCGGTCGTGACGTGCCGATGGTGGTCATGTCGCACCAGTATTTCCTGACCGACAAAATCCCAGCTGTCGAAGACTGGACCAAGGAAAACGGCAAAAAGCTTCCGATGATCCGCGACGTCGATAGCTCTTATTACCTGCGCCAAGACACCCACGGCCTCAACCTCGGCCCGTATGAGCGCAACTGCAAGGCCCATTGGATCACCGAAGACGACCCAATGCCCGAGGATTTCTCGTTCCAGCTTTACCCCGATGATCTCGACCGTCTCGAATGGTATATCGAAGACGCGATGGAGCGGGTTCCCCCCCTTGGCACCGCCGGTGTTGGCCGCAACATCAACGGCCCAATTCCCTATGCGCCGGATGGTTTGCCGCTGATGGGCCCGATGCCCGGCGTCAAAAACGCCTTCGAGGCGCACAGCTTTACCTTTGGTATCGTGCAGGCCGGTGGTGCCGGTAAATGCATGGCCGAATGGATCACCACCGGCGAAACCGAGTGGGATATGTGGGCTGTTGATAGCCGCCGCTACACAGACCACGCCGATTTCGACTTTTGCTACCAGAAGGCGATGGAAACCTATGGCCACGAATATGCGATGCACTTCCCGCATCACCAATGGCCTGCCGGACGCAACAAAAAACTCTCGCCAAACCATGATCGTTTGGTGGCGGATGGCGGCCAAATGGGGGCCTTCAACGGCTGGGAGCGCGCCTGCTGGTTCGCCGCCGAGGGCGAAGACACCTCCGAAGAAGGCACCGAAACATGGCTGCGCCAAGGCTCTTGGACGGCTGCCGTCAAACGCGAAGTCGAAGCAGTGCGCGATGGCGTTGGCATCATCGACATGTGCGGTTTCTCGCGCTTCACCCTCAAGGGGACCGGCGCGGCGGAATGGCTGCGCTGTACCGTTGCGGGCGCCTTGCCCAAAGTGGGCCGCATGAATCTGATCTACATCTCGGACAATCGCGGCCGGGTGGTGACGGAAATGTCCTGCATCCGTCATGGTGACGATGACTTCACCCTGATGACCGCCGCCGTGGCGCAATGGCATGACTACGAACTGCTCTGGCGCAACCTGCCTGCGGGTCTTGAGCTCAAGGACGTGTCGCGTGACTTCACCACAATGCTCGTCACCGGTCCGAAATCCCGCGAGTTGTTTGCCGGTGTGTCTGACGCCGATCTCTCCGCTGGCTGGCTGTCACTGCAAACCGCCACTGTTGCGGGTCACGGGGCGATGATGGCCCGTGTGTCCTTTGTCGGTGAATTGGGGTGGGAGGTTCACGTTCCAACCGAGAATGCCGCCGAGGTTTACACCGCCATTCGCGATGCCGGGGCCACACCCTTTGGTATGTTCGCCCTCGACAGCATGCGGATCGAAAAGGGCTATCGGACGTGGAAAGGTGATCTTTCGACCGATTACACCATGCTCGAAGCCGGTCTTGGCCGGTTCACCAAATTGACCAAGGATCAGGACTTCCCCGGCAAAGCCGCCCTTGCCGCCGAAGCCAAGGATGGCAGCAAGAAAGCCTTTGCCACCCTGATCATCGACGCCCCGGACGCCGACGCGCCCTATATGTCGACGATTGTGCATAACGGCGAGGTTGTCGGCGAAACCACGTCGGGCAACTACGGGTATCGGGTCAATGCTTCCATTGCTCTGGCGATGCTGCGCCCCGATCTGGCCACGCCAGGGACCGAGCTTGAGGTCAATATTTTTGGCAAAATGTGCAAAGCTGTGGTTCAAGAAGACAAACCACTTTGGGACCCGGAAAACGAGCGCCTGCGCGCCTGATCCGACCCATTTTAAACCAACTGCAAGGCCACCCGTTGGCCTTGCGAATCTAGGGGACAAGAGATGGCAGACATAACCCTTTTGGATGGCGGCATGGGTCAGGAATTGATCCATCGCGCCGGTGATCAACCGACGCCGCTTTGGTCAACCCAAGTGATGATCGACCGCCCCGGTTTGGTGCGCGCGGTCCATAGCGACTATTTCGACGCCGGGGCCACAATCGCCACCACCAACACCTATGCTATTCACCGCGACCGATTGGTTAACGCCGGGGTCGAAGATCAGTTTAACGCCCTGCACCAAGCCGCGCTGAGCGAGGCCGCCGAGGCCCGCACCTCCCATGGATCGGGGCGCATAGCCGGGGCGATTGGCCCGCTTGGGGCAAGCTATCGGCCCGATATTCACCCGGAATTATCTGTGGCCGTGCCGCTTTATGCCGAGGTTGCACAGGTCCTTGCCCCGCATGTCGATGTGATCCTGTTTGAAACCGTGGCCTCCGTTCTACATGCCCGCGCGGCGCTTGAGGCCGGGCTCACCACCGACAAACCCGTCTGGATCGCCGTCACCATTGATGACGAAAACGGCGCGCTGTTGCGCTCGGGCGAACCCGTTGCCGACATCCTTCCTTATATGGAGGGCGCAGCGGCGCTTTTGGCCAATTGTTCCGCGCCCGAGGCCATGCCCGCCGCGCTGGAACAGCTCGCCAAATCCGGTCTGCCTTTTGGGGCCTATGCCAACGGATTTACCCAAATCACCAATGATTTCCTCCAAGACGCCCCCACCGTCGATTCGCTTAGCGCGCGCCGCGATATGGGCCCCGAGGCCTACGCCGATCAGGTGATGACTTGGGTCGACATGGGGGCCACAATTGTTGGAGGCTGCTGTGAAACCGGCCCCGCCCACATCGCCGAAATCGCCCGCCGTTTGGCCGCTGCTGGGCATGTGATCGAATGATCCCGCCCGGGCCCAAGAAAACATGGCACGTTGACATTCTGGTCGCTGATGGATTTGTCCTGACCGAAGTGGCGGGTATTGTTGATGCGATGCGCATCGCCAATCGTGTCGCGGCCTTTCCTCCGTTTTCTTGGACCTATCGAAGCGCCTTTGCCGGTCCGGTCGACAGCAGTTCCGAGGTCTGCGTCAAGGCCGAAGCCTTTGCCCCCAAACCGCATGCCGATTACGCCTTTGTCATCGGCAATGCCGATCCCGATTGCCCGGCGCTGTCGGTGGGGACACAGATCGACCGCTATACGTTTCGCGGCGCTCAGGTCTTCCTTCTGGCCGAGGCCGCTAGCCGCTATATCAAGGAGCGCGGCACCGAGGGAACGCGCATGTCAACCCATTGGGAAAACTCGGATATTCTGCGTGAACGTTCCTCCCTCTTTGAGGCCGACAACGCCATCGCAACCGAAGACGGGCTGGTTGTGACCTGTGCCGGAATGGGGGCGACGGTGGATGTTATGCTGGCGGTGCTGCGCCGTCACATTTCCTCGGCCAACTTGATGACCGTGGCCAATGTTCTCTTGCACGAGAAAATTCGCGATTTCTCAACCCGCCAACCGCTTGGTGGCGCGCGCAGCTCTGGGTCGGGCGATCGTGAACTCGATCAATGTCTGCAAATCATGCAGGCCAATATCGAAGATCCGGTGCCGATTTCCGAGCTGGTCAATGTGTTGAATATTTCCAGCCGCTCGCTTGAACGCAAATTCCGCACGCACCTGAACACCACCCCCAACACCTATTACCGCGAACTCCGCCTTGCGCGCGCCAACAACCTGTTGCTCAACACCAATATGAGCGTGCGTGAAGTTGGCCTTGCCTGTGGTTTCCCCAGCGGGTTTTCCGGCCTCTACAAGGGCTTCTTCGGAATCACCCCCTTTGCCCTGCGCAAACAGCGCCGCCAACAGGCGACCAAGGGCACCAACCTTGGCAAATCCGACGCAAGATGACGGATTTTCAACATTCACGAATTGGCTTTCATGCCAAGCTTCCTCAAATTTCAGACGTTTCGGAGACGGTGAGCGCATGAGCAATCTTCCTCAAAAGGCCCGTGTGGTCATAATCGGCGGTGGTGTTATCGGCTGTTCGGTGGCCTATCATCTGGTCAAAAAGGGCTGGAAGGATGTTGTTCTGCTGGAACGCAAACAGCTCACATCCGGCACCACATGGCATGCCGCTGGCCTTATCGCCCAGCTGCGCGCCACCAAGAACATGACCAAACTCGCCAAGTATTCCCAAGAGCTTTACGGCACGCTTGAGGAAGAAACCGGTGTTGCCACCGGCTTTAAGCGCTGCGGTTCGATCACCGTTGCCTTGACCGAGGAGCGCAAGGAAGAAATCTACCGTCAGGCCGCCATGGCCCGCGCCTTTGGCGTAGAGGTCGAGGAAATCTCCAACGAGCGCGTCCAAGAACTCTATCCCCACATCAACCTAGATGGCATCAAAGGCGCGGTTTACCTGCCGCTCGATGGTCAGGGTGACCCGGCCAATATCGCACTGGCGCTGGCCAAGGGCGCGCGTATGGGCGGCGCTTTGGTCAAGGAACGCATCAAAGTGACCGAAATCGTCAAATCCGGGCGCCGCGTCACCGGCGTTGACTGGATGGCGGATGATGGGTCCGAAAGTGGCCATATCGAATGTGACATGGTGGTGAACTGTGCCGGGATGTGGGGTCACGAAGTCGGCAAAATGGCCGGGGTCAACGTGCCGCTACACGCCTGCGAACACTTCTACATCGTCACCGAAAACATTGACGGTCTGACGCAAATGCCGGTGCTGCGCGTGCCCGATGAATACGCCTATTACAAAGAGGACGCCGGTAAAATCCTGCTTGGGGCGTTTGAGCCGGAATCCAAACCTTGGGCGATGGAGGGCATCCCCGAGAGCTTCGAATTTGATCAGCTCCAAGAAGATTTCGACCACTTCGAGCCGATCCTTGAAAAGGCCGTCGAACGTGTGCCTCTCTTGGCCGAGGCCGGTATTCACACCTTCTTTAACGGCCCGGAATCCTTTACGCCGGATGACGCCTATCACCTTGGCCTTGCTCCGGAAATGGATAATGTCTGGGTCGCTGCGGGCTTCAACTCCATCGGTATTCAATCCGCAGGTGGGGCCGGTATGGCGCTGGCCGATTGGATGGACAGCGGCGAAAAACCCTTTGATCTCGGCGATGTCGATATTTCCCGCATGCAGCCCTTCCAAGGCAACAAAAAATACCTTTTTGAGCGTTCCAAAGAAACGCTTGGCCTGCTGTATGCCGACCATTTCCCCTATCGCCAAAAGGAAACCGCCCGCGGGGTGCGCCGAACACCGTTCCACCATCACCTGTTGGAACAGGGCGCAGTGATGGGCGAACTTGCCGGGTGGGAACGGGCCAATTGGTTCGCCAATCCCGGTCAGGAACGCGAATACCGCTATAGCTGGAAACGCCAGAACTGGTTCAAGAATAGTGCCGACGAACACCGCGCCATTCGCGAAAACGTTGGCATGTATGACATGTCGTCCTTTGGCAAAATCCGCGTCGAAGGCCCCGATGCCGAAGCCTTTATGAACTACATCGGTGGCGGCGATTACTCCGTCGCCAATGGCAAAATCGTCTACACCCAATTCCTCAACCGCACCGGCGGGATCGAGGCCGACGTCACGGTCACCCGCCTCTCGGAACTGGCCTATCTCGTGGTCACTCCGGCCGCGACCCGTTTGGCCGATCAAACATGGATGATGCGCAATTCAGGCAACTTCAACGTGGTCATCACCGATGTCACCGCAGGCGAAGGTGTCTTGGCCGTCATGGGGCCGAATTCGCGCAAATTGCTCGAAGCGGTCTCACCCGCGAATTTCACCAATGATGTGAACCCGTTTGGCACCGCGCAAGAGATCGAAATCGGCATGGGCCTCGCCCGTGTCCACCGTGTGACCTATGTCGGTGAACTGGGCTGGGAGGTTTATGTGTCTGCCGATATGGCCGGGCATGTCTTCGAAACCCTGCACGCCGCCGGTCAGAACATGGGCCTGAAACTCTGTGGTATGCACATGATGGATAGCGCCCGCCTCGAAAAAGGCTATCGCCATTTTGGCCATGACATCACCTGCGAAGATCACGTCGTGGATGCCGGGCTTGGCTTTGCGGTCAAGGTCGACAAGGGCAGCGATTTCATCGGTCGCGAGGCGGTGATCAAGCGCAAGGAAATCGGCGCGCAAAACCGTCTGTTGCAGTTCAAACTGACCGAACCCGAACCGATGCTCTATCACAACGAGCCGATCCTGCGGGATGGCGAAATTGTTGGCTACCTGACCTCGGGCAACTACGGCCACACCTTGGGGGGCGCGATGGGGATGGGCTATGTGCCCGCCGCCGGTGAAAAGCTCGCTGATGTTCTGGCCTCAAGCTACGAGATCGACGTCATGGGCACCCGCGTCAAGGCCGAGGTGTCGAGCAAGCCGTTCTACGATCCCAAATCGGAACGGGTAAAGGTCTAGCCTTTTCGCTGGATCAACATCTGGATCACCATCGAGACAATGACCAAGGCTCCGACGCGTCGGGGCCTTTTTTGACCAGACAGCTTTAGTCTACAAGGTGACGCTCTGGTCTTCCAAAATCTTGCCCCAGGCAAAGATGTCAAAGCTGCGATATTCTTGCACAAAGAATGGATCAGCGCGCACAAGAATCTCGACTGCGTCTTTGCTCTTCGCGTCAACGATCCAAAGCGCGCCGCAAAAGTCTTCTTCTGGTTCCTGTTTTAATCCGCCGCCTATCAACAGCTCCGGGTGGGCTTTGGCAAAGGCCACATGTGCGTCGCGCCGCCTTTTGTCGGACCGAATTGTCATCATCTCAGGTGTATCTTTGAACACCACAACCCATCTTGTCATGTCTCGCTCCTATTCGCTTTTTTGCGTGACCGTAGCCGCGTCGGTTTGACGGCAATAGGGCCAGACTGGCACATGTTTGCTTGCCATAAGCATTCGGTAGCGTATGGTTGAGGAAGAATCGGAGAGGCCCATGGTTGTTGGTATTGTGTGTTTCATTTTAACTGTGATTGCCGGGGTGCATGTTGCATGGGCCTTTGGCGTGACGTGGCCGGCGACATCCGAACAAGACCTCGTGCGGCGGGTGGCCGGGTTTGAGGGCGTCGATCGAATGCCACCCCCGGCGGCAAGCGCTTTGGTTGCTGTCTTTTTGCTTCTAGGTTGTCACATCGTTCTCGTCGTTTCGGGTCTGCCTCAGGCCCTCGCTCCTGTTTGGATTTACGGCATCGCGATCTGGGTGATGGTGGCGGTTTTTGCACTGCGCGGCGGCGCGACCTATACCCGAGCTTGGCGGGCGCTGACCCCGGTCGAACCCTTTGCAACGATGGATCGACGCTACTACGGGCCGCTCTGCCTTGTCCTTGCGGTGCTGATCACTCTGGTCGCGCTTTTCTAAAGGGCAATCTCCCCTAAACGCGAAGGCTTTTGTACAGATTGGAGACAAACCTGCAAACTCGTCCTCTAAACCGGTGCTGATCTTGGAAATGGGCCGTTTTCTGCGGGCAATCGGTACAAAATGGTCGGAGTTTAGGGGGGATTGCCCGGTTCTCAGCACGACGTCCATCACGAATTGTGCGCGAGTATCACAAAATGTCATTGCTCCAAGGCTTCCACATTTTTTGACCGCATGGTTTGCTTTCCCCAAGGAGACCCTCCATGACATCGCAAACCAATACCGATAGCCCCCGCGGGCTTGCCTTTGCCGTGACGGCCTATTTCCTCTGGGGATTTTTGCCGCTGTATCTCAAGCTTCTGGACCATGTTTCGGCTATCGAAGTGGTGGCGCATCGGGTGATCTGGTCCGTGCCTGTCGCCGGGTTGGTGTTGATTTTATTGCGTCGTACCAAAGAGTTACGAGAGGCTTTGCTCAATCCGCGTATGTTGCTGATGGCCTGTGTCACAGCGGCGCTGATTTCGGTCAATTGGGGGATTTATGTCTGGGCGATTTCGGTAGATCGCACCGTGGATGCGGCGCTTGGCTATTACATCAATCCGCTGTTTAGCGTTGCGATGGGCGCTGTGATGCTGGGTGAGCGACCCAATCGGACCCAGCTTGTCGCCATCGCATTGGCGGCATTGGCGGTTCTCATCCTCTTTGTCGCCGCCCCGCGACCGCCGTGGATTCCGGTGGGTCTCATGGTGAGCTGGGGCTTTTACGCCTACTTCAAAAAATCCCTGCCCATTGGTCCAAATCAAGGCTTCATGCTTGAGGTTCTGATCCTGTCCATTCCGTCTTTGGGCTATCTGATCTGGTTGGGGCCTGAGGCTGATTTTATGAATAACGCCAATGATATGTGGTTGTTGATGGGCTGTGGTGTGGTGACGGCTGTGCCGTTGTTGATCTATGCCAACGGGGCCAAGCTTTTGCGACTCTCGACCATTGCGATTTTGCAGTACATCGCCCCGACGATGATCTTTTTGGTTGCTGTTTTTGCCTTTGGCGAAGAGGTCGATCCGGCCCGTCAGGTGGCTTTCCCATTGATTTGGGCAGCGCTTGTGATCTATTCCGTGCCCTTGGTCAGGCAGATGCGCCAGGCTAAAACAAAGCCGTAATCGCCAAGGGGCCCGCCGTGCAGCAAAATGATGTCTACAATCCGCCGATGGACCCAGTGGAGGTTCTCTATGAGGACTCTGAGGTGTTGGCGGTCAACAAAGCCGCAGGGTTACTATCGGTGCCCGGCAAGACCGAGGATTTGGCCGATTGTTTGCTGACCCGGATCGAGGTGGCCTTTCCCACGGCCCGCTTGGTTCACCGGCTTGATCGCGACACATCAGGGGTGATGGTGTTTGGCTTAACTGCCTATGCCCAGCGTCATTTGAATGCGCAGTTTGAAGCGCGTAAAACCAAAAAAACCTATGTGGCCCGGCTATTTGGCACCTTGGAGCCAAAGGAGGGGGAGGTCGATCTTCCGCTGACTGTGGATTGGCCCAACCGGCCACGCCAGATGGTCTGTCATGAAACGGGAAAACCGTCGCTGACCGAATGGAAAGTGGCGCGATATGGTGACACTGAAACCCGTGTGAAGCTGTTCCCGAAAACCGGGCGGACGCATCAACTCCGGGTGCATATGCTGTCGCTTGGCCATCCGATCATTGGTGATCCGCTTTATGCGCCGGAGACATCGGGTGATTTTGATCGGATGATGTTGCACGCCGAGGAGCTGCGCTTTGGCCATCCTGAAAGTGGCAAGGGCGTGCGGGTGCGGGCAAAAGCACCGTTTTAGAGACCAATAGGGAGAGATTGGGGCGCTGCCCCGTCACAAGCGGGCTTGTGACTCCCCGGAATATTTTTCGAAAGAAGAAGCAGGGGGCCGCGTTTCATATGAAGCGCGGCCCCTTTTGTTTTTAGTCCTCGGACCAGCCGGAAATCGATTTGATTTCAACGAAGTCATGGATGCCATGAGCCCCGCCTTCGCGGCCATTGCCCGACATTTTCATGCCGCCAAAGGGCGCACCGGTGCCGCGGGACATGCCGTTCATTTCCACCATGCCCGAGCGCAGCTGACGGGCCAAACGATTGCGACGCGCGCCGTCCGCGCTTTGGACATAGTTGGTTAGGCCATAAGGCGTGTCATTGGCGATGCGTACCGCCTCTTCTTCGCTGTCGAATTTCATGATCGACAGGACCGGGCCAAAGATTTCTTCGTTGGCGATGGTCATGTCCGGGGTCACGTCGGCAAAGACCGTGGGGCGAACATAAAAGCCTTTGTTCAACCCTTCGGGGCGACCAACCCCACCAGCGATCAGACGGGCGCCATCATCAATGCCGGTTTGGATCAGGTCTTGGATCTTGTTCCATTGGCTTTCATTGACCACCGGGCCAATGTGACGGCCGGATTGATCGGCGGGGCCAACTTGAATTTTCGCGGCCATGGCTGTGGCGTCTTCGACGACGCGGTCATAGGCGTCGGCCTCGACCATCATGCGGGTTGGGGCGTTACAGCTTTGGCCCGAATTTTCCATGACATGGAGAACACCGCGTTTGACGGCCTTTTCATCGGCATCGGCAAAGATCAGGTTCGCGCCTTTGCCACCCAGTTCAAGGTGGACGCGTTTAAGCGTGTCAGCGGCGGATTTGGAGATCAGTTTACCGGCGCGGGTGGAGCCGGTGAAGCTCACCATATCAACATCCGCATGGGCGGTGAGCTGGCTTCCGACCCCAACGCCGTCGCCGTTCACAAGATTAAACACACCGGGGGGGAAACCCGCTTCGTCCATCAGCTCTGCGAAAACCATCGCGTCAAGCGGGCTTTCTTCGGAAGGCTTCAATACCATGGTGTTGCCCGCCACCAAAGCCGCGCCAACCTTGAGGGTGACCTGATTCATCGGCCAGTTCCAAGGCGTGATTAGCGCGCAAACGCCAACGGCCTCGTGGATGATACGGGCACCATCGGTGCGCTCATCAAAGGGATGTTCCCAAGGAAAGGCTTTGGCGGCGCGAATGAAGTTTTTGAGGTGGTAAGACCCGGCACCGACCTGTGAGGTGCGCGACATGTCGATGGGGGCCCCCATGGCCACGCTTATCGCTTGGGCCAAATCTTCGCCACGGTCCATATAGACGGCCAAAAGGTTTTCCAGCAGGGTGATGCGATCTTCGACAGGGGTCGCCATCCAGCCGGACAGGGCGGCCTTGGCAGCGGCGACGGCGGCATCGGTATCGGCCTGACCACCCAAGGAAATCACCGCACAGGGCTCTTCTGTTGAGGGGTTGATAACCTGATGGTCCTGACCGGCAACCGGGTCAACCCATGTCCCATTGATGTAAAACTGTTTTTTCTCGATCATGATGGTCTCCCAAAGCGAGATGTCGGCCGCCATTAGGGCGGGATTCTGGGGCACTGTGGCACCCTGTCACAGCCTTCGCAAGTCTCCTTAGAACGGGGGTTTACATCTGACGTACGGAAAATATCTATTCGCGGTGGCCATTGTTTTGGCCGCGACATTTATAGAAAGGACGCGACATGGGTCTGCGCATCAATGACGAGATTCCGAACCTGACAGTCACCACCGATCATGGCGAGTTGAGCTTGCATGACTGGATCGGCGACAGCTGGGCGATCCTGTTTTCACACCCCAAAGATTTCACCCCGGTTTGCACCACCGAATTCGGTGCTGTGGCTCAGCTGGCGGATGAATGGGAGAAACGCGGCACCAAGGTGATGGGGATTTCCGTTGACGGTGTTGAAGAGCACAAAGGTTGGAAAGCCGACATCGAAAAGACCGCTGGTGCGCCCGCCGGTTTTCCGATCATCGCCGACGAAGACCTGACGGTTGCCAAGGCGTTTGACATGTTGCCGGCCGAATATGTGCTGCCGGATGGCCGCACACCGGCCGATAGTGCCACCGTGCGGGTGGTGTTTATCGTGGGGCCCGACAAAAAGCTGAAATTGTCGATGACCTATCCGATGACCGTTGGCCGTAACTTTGCCGAAGTATTGCGAGCATTGGACGCGCTTCAGACCTCGGCGCGTGAAAATGTGGCGACCCCGGCGAACTGGACCGTTGGTCAGGATGTTGTGGTGCCGATGTCGGTCTCAGATGAGGATGCTGCGGCCAAATACGGTGAAATCAACAAGGTCTTGCCCTATCTGCGCATGGCGAAATTGCCCGAATAATATGAGTGGGGTCGGCCTTTAAGGGGTCGGCCCCTCTACCGCCTAAGGCGGCATTCACCCCAAGAAATGTGGGAAAAGGCAAAGCTTGTGCCGAAGCGGAGTTCGGATTGGAGCGGTGAATTTCTGCGCAAAGCGCAGGGTTCGGGTTGCCCTTTTGTTCGCACCTTGGCACAGTCCGCGCGCGTTGATCAGGAGAGACCCCATGCCCTTTAGCCTTGCCACTTGGAACATCAATTCCGTGCGTTTGCGTCAGGGGCTTGTGTCGCAGCTGATGACCGAAGAAGCACCGGATGTTTTGTGCCTTCAGGAATGCAAGTCTCCGGTCGACAAAATCCCGGCCGAGGTGTTTGCCGAGCTGGGCTATACCCACATGGTTGCCAACGGCCAAAAGGGCTATAACGGTGTTGCGATCTTGTCGAAATTGCCGATCCAAGAGGTTGCGCGCGAGGATTTCGCAGATTTGGGACATGCGCGTCACATCGCCGGGCGGTTGGAAAACGGCGTGACAATCCATAATTTCTATGTGCCTGCGGGTGGCGACAAGCCGGATCGTGAGATCAACGTCAAGTTTGGTCAAAAGCTCGATTACCTGACTGAAATGCGCGATTGGTTTCATGCGCATAAGCCTGAAAAAAGCATTCTGGTGGGCGATCTCAATATTGCCCCGCGCGAAGATGATGTTTGGGATCACAAAAAGCTTTTGAAGATTGTCTCGCACACGCCGATTGAGGTCGAACATCTGGCGCAGGTTCAAGATGCCGCCGCATGGGTGGATGTGACGCGTCAGGATATTCCCGACGGGTTGCTTTACAGCTGGTGGTCGTATCGCGCCAAGGATTGGGACGGGGCGGACAAGGGGCGCCGTTTGGACCATGTCTGGGCCACGCCGGATATTTCCAACGCGGCCCATTCTAGCAAAGTGCTGCGCCATGTACGCGGCTGGGAAAAGCCAAGCGACCACGCCCCGGTTTTTGCCACCTTTGATCTCTGATCGCGGGGCAAAGTTTAAGGGGGTAGATCGCCAAGGCGGGTGCCCCGTTTAGGCGATCTGTGGTGACGAGGGGCGATGTTTTCAGCTTGCCTCATGTTATGTTATAATATAACCGATGCGTGGACGAAGGGTGATGTATCAAAATGTGTAAGTCAGCTTGGTTTTGGATTGCTTTGCGTGTCTGGATGGTTACGGGCGCGTCACAGGCCAAGCTTGGGCTCGTAGCAGTAAGGCTAAGACCAAATCCTTCGTTCTGGTTTTTCTCCAAGGGCACAGGGGGCTTTCGACCGGCGCGACGCCTGTGCCGCCTGACTTCTTACCCTTGAAATCGTATAGGATTTAGAATGAAACAAACGATCTCTGTGATTGCTCTACTTGCCGCAATGCCCGCCTTTGCCGAAGAAACCCGTCATCTGGATGCGCATGAGCACGGGGTTGGGACGCTCAATATTGCCATGGAGGGCGCGACCGTTTCTATGGAATTCCGGGCACCGGGTGCGGATATCGTTGGCTTTGAATATGCGGCCACAAGCGCGGATGATCTTGCCAAGATTGATGCGGCTTTGGCGCAATTGCGTGCGCCGCTTGACTTGTTTGTGGTTCCTGCTGCGGCCGACTGTTCTGTGACGGAGGCGCATGCTGAGCTGGTGAGTGAGGAAAGTCACGACGATCACGCCGATGAAGCGCATGACGATCACGATCACGACGATCACGCCGATGAGGCGCACGACGATCACGATCATGACGATCACGCCGATGAAGCGCATGACGATCACGATCATGACGATCACGCCGATGAAAAGCATGACGATCATGACCATGAAGAGGATGACGAGGCGTCAGGCCATACGGAGTTTGAGGCGCATTTCACTTTGACTTGCACGTCCCCAGATGCCTTTACTGGCCTCACCTTTGCCTATTTTGAAACCTTCCCCAATGCCAAAGACGTCGATGTTCAGATCATTTCAGCCTCGGGCGCTCAGGCCTATGACGTGGAGAAAACCGCGCCAATCCTTGATTTTGGGCGCTAAACGCGGGTGACAAACGCAGTTCTATCCCTATCACACGTCAGCTACCGCTGGCCGGGACGCACGGGGTTTTCCCTGTCCGTTCCGGAACTGACGGTGGCCGCTGGTGAATCGGTGATGTTGCTGGGGGAAAGCGGATCGGGAAAATCCACGCTGTTGTCGCTTATTTGCGGAACAATTGCGCCCGATAGCGGATCGGTAGTTATTGCGGATACGGATTTGTCCGCTTTGTCCGGGGGCGCACGCGATCGCTTTCGGGCTGAACATATCGGCGTGATTTTTCAGCAATTCAACTTGCTTCCGTTTGGGACGGTTTCTGACAACATCCTGCTGCCTCTGCGCTTTGCCCCAAAGCGGCGGACACGGGCGGGCGATGCGGCGCTGACGGCGGACAGCCTGTGTTCGGCTCTTGGATTGCCTGAGGGCACGGTCGAAGCCAAAGCCAGCACCTTGAGTGTTGGACAACAACAACGCGTTGCCGTGGCGCGCGCGTTGATTGGTCATCCGCCGATGATCATTGCAGACGAGCCGACCTCGGCCCTTGATGCGACAACACAGGCGAGTTTTCTCGACCTGCTCTTTGAACAGGTTCACGAACACAACACTTCCCTTCTTATGGTTAGCCACGATCCGCGATTGGGGGATCGGTTTGACCGGGTGATCCGCATGCAAGATATTGCCAAGATCGAAAGAGGCCGCCCATGACGCTTCGGCTCGCTATTGCCTCGCTTTTGGCGCGGGCGCTTACGGTCGGTATGACCATCCTTGCCATTGCCTTGTCTGTTGCGCTTTTCCTTGGTGTCGAAAAGGTGCGCACCGGTGCCAAGGCCAGCTTTGCAGATACGATTTCGGGAACGGATTTGATCGTGGGGGCGCGGTCAGGATCGGTTCAGCTTTTGCTGTATTCCGTTTTCAGGATCGGGAATGCGACCAACAATGTGACCTGGGAAAGCTATCAGGACATTGCCGCGCGCTCCGAGGTGGATTGGATTGTTCCGATCTCACTTGGTGATAGTCACCGGCAATTCCGCGTAATGGGAACCACGCGCGGATTTTTTGAGCATTACAAATATCGGCAAGATCGTGGTCTTGCTTTCGCGGATGGCGTCTTAATGGGTGATCTGTTCGACACAGTGATCGGCGCAGATGTGGCACAGGCCCTTGGATACAAGGTCGGCGATCCGATTGTCGTCGCGCATGGGTTGGCCTCTTTTACCGAACACAAAGATCAGCCGTTTCGCGTTTCTGGGATTCTTGAAAAGACCGGAACGCCGGTTGATCGCACTGTGATTGTTAGCATGGAAGCCATCGAGGCGATCCATGTCGATTGGCGCAGCGGAGCTAAAATTCCGGGGCAGACCACGCCCCAAGAGACCGTTCGGCAAATGGATCTGACACCCAAAGCGGTGACCGCGGCCTTGGTGGGGGTCAAAAGCCCGCTTCGGACCTTTGGCTTGCAACGCGCCATCAACGAATACAGCCAAGAGCCGCTATTGGCGATCTTGCCGGGAGTGGCCTTACAAGAGCTGTGGGGCATTGTTGGCATCGCGGAAACCGCGCTTTTGGCGGTGTCTGCGATGGTGGTTGTCACCGCGTTGATCGGGATGATGGCCACGATCTTTTCCAGCCTGAATGAACGCCGCCGCGAAATGGCGATTTACCGCGCCATGGGGGCCCGTCCGGCTACGATCCTGTCGATGCTAGTGGTCGAGGCCATGGTGATGGCGGCGATTGGGGCCGTGCTTGGCGTGGTCTTGTTGTATGTCGGATTGGTGATCGCTCAACCGCTTGTGGATCGTGCCTTTGGCCTTTGGTTGCCGATTGATGCGCCGATGATGCGCGAAATTTGGGTTGTTTTGGGCGTTGTCGCCGCTGGCGCAATTGTGAGCCTTGTTCCTGCCGTGCGGGCCTATAGAATGTCGGTGGCCGATGGTATGATGGTCAAAACGTGACGCAAGGAGAGAGCTCTCATGATGAATCGCAGAGCCGCGCTGGGGCTTTTGTCGGGCGCATTGACCGCGCCCCAAGCCGCATTGGCCGCAACAGTCAGAGAGATCACATGGGATGATTTGATTCCCCCCGGCGTGGCCTATTCTGAAATCATCGGCGAAGGGGAAATGGATGTTGCCAATGACAGCTGGAATCCGATCTATGATGAAAACGGCGTCAAATTAAACGATGATCTTGACGGTGTTTATGTCAAGATGCCCGGCTTTATCGTGCCGTTTGATATGAGCGCCGAGGGGGTAACAAGCTTTATGCTTGTGCCCTATGTCGGGGCCTGCATTCACACGCCACCGCCCCCCGCAAACCAGCTTGTTTTTGTGAATACCAAGTCTCCTTGGCCCGGTGATCAGCTGTGGCAAGCGATTTGGGTCACGGGGGTTTTGCGCACCAATCTTCAATCCACCAGCCTAGGCGACACCGGCTATTCGATCGCGGCGGATGATATTGAGGTCTATGAATGGTGAGTGGGCTTTGGTCGCCCGCGTGTCCACCAGGGCGGGCCCAGCGGGTGAAATGATGACGCCGATTGCCAAAAATACTGCGCTTGCTCTGGCTTCGGGCCGGGCCTCAAAGGTCGGGGCGACTCGGCGAAAGATCTTGGCCGCTCTGACGGTCTTGCCGTTTTGCGGTGCGCGGGCCTTCGCAGAGACAATTATCACTCTGGATTGGGCGGATTTGGCATCCGAGGATCAGATCAGCATCCCCTATTCTCTGCGCGCAGAGATTGATCACACCACTGCGCCGATGTCGCGCCAACAACCGCCATCGGCCGGGGTTCGCACCGATTGGAACGGTCAAACCGTCCGGATGCGGGGCTTTGTCGTGCCGATAGATTTCACCGGGTCGGGGGTTACGGCCTTTATTTTAGTGCCTTTTGTCGGTGCCTGTGTGCATGTACCACCTCCGCCCGCTAACCAATTGGTCTTTGTTACAACGGATACCCCCTTTGAAAGCTCTGGGCTTTTTGAGGCGGTTTATGTGACGGGGAAATTCGGCGTGTCCTCGTTGACCACCGATTTCGCAGATGTTGGCTATGCCATGGCCGCCGACAAGATTGAGCCCTTTTCCTTTTGACCACTGTTTTTGGCGGCGCTGCGTTGCCAAACCTTCACAATTCGCATGGCTGGATTGACTTGATCCTGCCGCGACAACCTGTCAGGTTCGATCAATTAAAAACAAAAGGAAAAACAATGCAGGATAAAGCCGCAGAATTGCAGATCGTATCGCCTCAGGCACCGATGGCCGAAAGTTTCGAAGACCCAAAGGCCGCCGTTGATAGGTTGATCGAGCTATATGAAACCGCGTCGGTGTTTTTGCGCGACCATTTCATGTCTGCGATGGCAAAGGGGCATCCCGGCGTTCGCTACCGGGCGTTTTATCCTGAAATCCGCATCACCACGACAAGCTTTGCAAAGGTCGACAGCCGGTTGAGCTTTGGCCATGTTACGTCGCCCGGCTGCTATGCGGCGACGATCACGCGGCCTCGGATGTTCCGCGATTACCTGCGTCAACAGATTGGTTTGTTGTTCCACAATCACGGCGTCAAGGTTCAGATCGGGGTGTCAAACACCCCTATGCCGGTGCATTTCGCCGTTACGAATTTTCCGGACATCACCGTTCCGCAGGAAGGGGCAGGGGCCTTTGTTCTACGCGATGTTTTTGATGTGCCTGATCTGGAAACCACCAATGATGACATTGTAAATGGCGTCGCTGATCCGGCACCGGGCGAACCGGCACCTCTGGCCCCCTTTACGGCACAACGGGTGGATTATTCCTTGGCGCGGCTGGCCCATTACACCGCCACCGATCCCGAGCATTTCCAGAATCATGTGCTTTTCACCAACTACCAATTCTATGTATCTGAATTCGAAGCCTATGCGCGCGAACAGTTGGCCGATCCGACGAGCGGTTACACCAGCTTTGTCAGCACCGGAAACGCCGAAATCACAACCGCCGATGGGGAACTTCCAAGCGCGCCGCGTATGCCGCAAATGCCGACATACCACCTGAAACGTGAAGGCGGTGCGGGCATCACCTTGGTCAATATCGGGGTTGGGCCGTCAAATGCCAAAACCGCCACCGATCACATCGCGGTTTTGCGTCCACATGCGTGGTTGATGGTTGGCCATTGCGCCGGGCTTCGCAACTCCCAAAGCCTTGGAGATTTTGTTTTGGCCCATGCCTATCTGCGCGAAGACAAGGTCTTGGATGCGGATTTGCCGGTTTGGGTGCCGATCCCGGCCTTGGCGGAAATCCAAATTGCATTGGAACAAGCGGTCGCGCAGGAAACCCAGCTTGAAGGGTACGACCTTAAACGGGTCATGCGGACCGGCACCGTAGCCACGGTTGACAACCGCAATTGGGAATTGCGTGAACATAGCGGGCCGGTGCAACGGCTAAGCCAATCGCGCGCCATTGCGCTAGATATGGAAAGCGCAACGATCGCCGCCAACGGTTTTCGGTTCCGCGTGCCCTATGGCACGTTGCTTTGTGTGTCGGACAAACCGCTTCACGGCGAGCTGAAATTGCCCGGAATGGCGTCAGATTTCTATAAAACACAGGTGGCGCGGCACCTGATGATAGGGATTCGGGCGATGGAAAAACTGCGAGAGATGCCTCTGGAACGCATCCACAGCCGGAAGTTGCGCAGTTTTGAGGAGACCGCCTTCCTTTAGGGGCTAAATAATCAACGGGTCCAGCCCCTAACGCGGGGGAAAGTGTCAGGAATCGCCATGTTTTAAAGGTTTTCTGCACGCCAATTGTTGTGTTTTCCTGCTACATCCTGTTTATTCCGGCCTCAGGGGCCCAAAGAGTTGGGCAGTGAAGGAGACCATTCAAATGGCGAACAAACCCATGACAAAAACTCAGCTGGTTGCTGCACTGGCTGAAAAAATGGACGCAGACAAAAAGACCGCTGGCGCGGCTCTGGAAGCTGTTGTCGACATCATCACCTCCGAAGTGTCGGCTGGTGGCGCTGTGACCCTGCCGGGTGTTGGCAAAATCTATTGCCGCGAACGCCCCGAGCGTATGGTGCGCAACCCTGCCACCGGTGAGCAGTTCAAGAAAGAAGCAGACAAGCAGGTCAAAATGACCATCGCGAAAGCGCTGAAAGATAGCGTAAACGCCTAAGTCTTCTTCCTTTGAGACTTGAAAGGGGTCGCGTTTCGCGGCCCTTTTTGTTTGTGGGTTTTAGCTTAGGCTCTGGCTTCGCCATCTGCGTATCGCCCGGCCAATAGAGATCAGACATGTCACCGCGCCATTTTGAGCAGCCGTGAATACGTCAAACAGGGTAAATTAATGCATCCTGACCCTAAACAATTAATAGCTCACGTTCGGATAGAACGTGGCAAAAGCTACTCATTATGGGTACGAGTGTGATCGTACTATTGCTGTTCATAAAGGTTTGAGATCGTAATGCGCGTTCGTGGTAGATTCTGCACAGTACTGTTCTGTATTACATTCGCACCGATAACGTCGGTGGCACATTCTGAAAACCTGTGGCGAATATCTACAACAGATGATTTAGAAGTCGCTTGTTCAAATACTCTAAGTGAGTCTCAAGGGTCTTTACAAAACTATTGCGCAATTTTCTCAGAGGGAAATGTTGAAACTGCCTCACTTGTTTTCCCAGGAAGATCACTGCGAGGTTCTCTTTTCCCGTCCCGGTGTAGTGAAGAGGATTTTTGCGAAGATGGTGTACACCCTCACTTCCCAGGTGGTTTTTCTAGCTATTCCTTTCAAGAAGCTTTGAAAGGAAGTACGCTAACAGCGTCGAGTATTCGTACTGCAATAACAGATATTTGCCAAGTTGAAGAGTGCACTATCTTAGAATACAAAAGCGAACAGCTTTCACCCGAAATTCTGCTAAATTGCCTTTTTGTGGATTTTATTGTTGCCGATAGCGAATCCGAAATAGATTTCTACGAGGGACGGATTCGTGAAGTTGGCGTTTCTCAAGTAATATCTGAACGTTATAATGGAAGAGAAATCTGCGAAAATGCGCAGATCATAATGGTGTTTAGAGGCATGAATATTTTATACGTAGGGTACAAAAATGGCAAATGAAGCAGAAAACAACATGGTGCAAATCGGCCCGGTTTAGACGGTGCCTATCTTTTGCTATGCCACTGTCGATACCTCAAGGGAGGAGTTTCCTTTGTTTGGCGTGTTTCAGGGCTGCTCAAAACCGAGCGATGACATGTCTGATCTCTATTGGTTGAGCGATACGCGGATAGCGAAGCTTTAGCTTAGTCTCTGGCTTCAAAAAGTTCAACGTCCGCGTCCACGCCAAGGCGGCGGCGTCTTTGTCATAGCGTGGGCTGGTGTCGTTGTGAAACGCATGATTGACGTCTGGATAGAAATGCAAGCTGACCTGTTTTTGATGCTCTTTTAGGGCATTCGAATAGGCTTCCCAGCCTTCGTTGATGCGTTTGTCGAGACCGGCGTAGTGGATCATCAAGGGGAGGTGATTGCGTGCATAAATCTGGCTGATGCGGCCGGGTCGGGGGAGGCACGGAGCAAGACAGCGCAGCCCCCGCCATAGAGCAAATTCGAGCGTGCCAACCGCCGTCCCGCCCGTCGCCCCATGAGCGTTAGATCGCTTGCAAACCGGATTTTTGTCGACCGGAACCATCAAAATTACGCGGGTCGAGCCAGCGCTCAAAACGAGCGTGCAGGGCAGGCCATTCGCTATCGAGGATTGAGAACCACGCGGTATCGCGGTTGCGCCCCTTGTACATGGTCGCCTGTCGGAACGTCCCCTCGTAGGTAAAGCCCAACCGTGCCGCCGCGGCTTTGGACCCGGCATTCAGCGCATCGCACTTCCATTCATAACGCCGATAGCCAAGGTCAAATGCCCGGCGCATCATCATAAACATGACTTCTGTGGCGATGGCTTGTTTCTGCATCAGGGGTGAAAAATGGATGTAACCGACTTCGATGCTCCCGACCTCTGGGGTGATGCGTAGGTATGAGCAAAAGCCCAAGGCCCGGCCATCCAATGTCTGGATTGTATAGAGTTGAGGGTCGGTGCTGGTTTCTTTGGCGCGACACCACGCCTTGGCGTCTTCGCGGTTGGTCCAGGGATCATCCGGTAGATAGGTCCAGCCGCGGCCGTCGGGATCGTTCGCAAAGGCATCAAATAGCCCGTCGGAATGAGTTTCGGCCAGCGGGACGAGCTGACCGAAGCGCCCCACAAGGGCGGTATGAGGTGGAACGGGACAAGGGAATACCCCGTCCACCTTATGACCCACCGGTTGCCCGGTGGACGATATGTTACCCAAAGACACGCCCCAATGCTCCGTCGACGGCTGTGATGATTTCGTCGATATCATCCTTAGTCGCGATCAGAGCAGGTGAGAAGCACAAGGTGTTGTTAAAGCCCGGCAAAGAGCGGTTGGTGGCACCGATGATGACCCCTTGGCCCATGCAATCGCCCACCACCGCTTGGACTTTCTTCTCATCCATAGGGGCGCGGGTATCGTGATCGGTGACAAGCTCGGCCCCAAGGAACAGACCCTTGCCGCGCACATCGCCGATAACCTTGTGCTTGTCCTGAAGAACCGAGAGCTGGTCGAGCATGTAGTCGCCCATATCGGTGCAGTTTTGCAGCAGGTTTTCATCTTCGATAATACGCATATTTTCCATTGCTGCCGCTGGACCGGCGGTACAACCGCCAAAGGTCGAGATGTCGCGGAAGTAGTTCAGCGGATCGTCAGAATCATCTTTGAACAGGTCAAAGACCTTTTCCGATGTGGTCAAACAGGCAATCGCCGCATAGCCCGAGGCCACGCCCTTGGCCATTGTCACCATGTCGGGTTCGATGCCGTATTGTTGGTAACCAAACCACTTTCCGGTCCGTCCAACGCCGCAAACCACTTCGTCGATATGCAGTAGGATATCGTATTTCTTGCAGATTTCCTGAACACGCTGCCAGTAGCCTTCGGGCGGAGTGATGACGCCGCCGCCTGCTGTCACTGGCTCAAGGCAAAGCGCGCCAACGGTATCGGGACCTTCGCGAAGAATGACTTCTTCGATCTGATTGGCCGCCCATTCACCGTAGTTGTCGACGGGTGCGCCCTGATCGCCAGCGCGATATTCAAGGCAATGCGGAACGCGGACAAACCCCGGAGTATAAGGGCCATACTGCGCGCCGCGCTCGTCCTGACCACCCGCGCTTAGACACGCAATTGTGGTGCCATGATAGTCACGGTCGCGGTACAGAACCTTGTGCTTTTTGCCGCCATAGCGCTTGTGCGCAATCTGACGTACCATTTTAAAGGCTTTCTCATTCGCCTCGGACCCCGAGTTGCAGTAATAAACGCGGGTCTGACCCGGCATTTTCGAGATCAGCTTTTCGGCATAAAGCGCGCCGGGGATCGACCCGGCCGAGCCTGCAAAATAAGGCAGTTTGATCAGCTGATCGGCAACCGCTTTGACAATGCTTTCGCGGCCGTAGCCAACGTTGACGGTCCAAACGCCGCCCGACACCGCATCAAGATGCTCTTTGCCGTGCTGATTCCAAACCCGCATCCCCTTGCCTTCGACAATGATGTTGGGGTCTTTGGTCTCAAACTGCTTGTGTTGGGTCAGGTGGTGCCAGACGTGGGCCTTATCGGCCTCAACAACATGGCTCAGATCGTTCTGGGAATAGGTACCATCCATTGTAGGGGCCTCCTGCTTTCTGTGAAAATGACGGACTTTGCCGGACTTAGGCACAAGAGCCTGAAAGACGGGCTGCCAATAGGGCCAAAGATTGCCTTGATGTAGGGCCAGTTAGTCTCATTAATGAGCAAAATCGGCAAGACGGTTTTTTGAAATTTGTTATTTTTCAAGGTATTATCAGTTTTGGATGTCGGTTTTTCCGCTTGGCGACGCAACCGGCCCATCGGAAAAAACATTGATCCGATGATCATTTTCCGGTCGGATCATGAGGAGCACCACACAAAGTGGAGCCAAGGTTGCTGAACAAACAGCTCCAAAAAACTGCACCGCAGTCAAAAAAGCCGGTGCCAATAGGGAGAATGCGATATGACATATAAGACATATTTGAAAGGTGCCGCCGCTGGTTTGGCCGTTCTTGCGGGAACACAGGCGGCGATGGCGGATGGTCACGGGCTAACCGTTGGTTACTTCCTCGAATGGCCTATGCCTTTTGAATACGCCAAAGCCACCGGCATGTATGACGAAGCGCTCGGCACCGAAGTGAAATGGGTGAGCTTTGACACCGGGACCGCAATGTCGGCGGCCATGGCGTCGGGCGATGTTCAGATTTCGGTAAGCCAGGGCCTGCCACCTTTCGTGGTAGCCACAAGCGCGGGTCAGGATTTGCAGATTCTCGACGTTGCGGTGAGCTACTCTGACAATGACAACTGTGTTGTCGCAGAAGCCCTTGAAGTTGATAAGGATTCCGCCGGTGAGCTGGCCGGTAAAAAGGTTGCCGTTCCCCTCGGTACCGCGGCGCACTATGGCTTCCTCAAGCAGATGAACCATTTCGGTGTTGATCCTGCGGGCATGGAAATCGTTGACATGGCCCCGGTTGATGGCGCTGCGGCCCTGTCGCAAGGCGCGGTTGACATGGCTTGCGGTTGGGGGGGCGGTCTGCGCCGGATGCTTGACCACGGCAACGTTCTTTTGACCGGTGCCGAGAAGGAAGAGTTGGGCATTCTGGTGTTTGACGTAACTTCGGCCCCGTCCGGTTGGGTTGCTGAGAACTCCGACACGGTTGCGACCTTCTTGGATGTGACTGCCAAAGCCAACGCCATGTGGAATGCCGGCGACAAAACCGCCGAAATGCTGCCGGTGATCGCCAAGGATGCGGGCATGGAAGAGGATGCCGCGATGGCGTCTCTGTCGACCTTCTCTTTTCCATCTCTTGACGACCAGCTGAGCGAAAAATGGCTTGGTGGTGGTGCACAAGAGTTCATGAAGGGTGTGGCGGATGTGTTTGTTCAGGCCGGGGCCATTGATGGCGCGCTGGATAGCTATGCCGACAACGTGAACGCCGGGCCTCTTGGGTCGCTGAAGTAAACGTATCGCTTGTCTCGGGGGGCGCGACCGTGCGTCCCTCGGGTCCAAAAATCGTCAACGATTTTTGCAAAACTCATGCATGAGTTTTGTTCCCGTCCCCTTTTAGCATAAGGCCAGCTTGAATGAGCGGACTATCCATTGAAAATTTGTCCATGCGTTTCGATTTACCCAACGGGTCTTCGGTCCAAGCGCTCAAGGACGTCTCGCTGCAACTCGCCGAAGGTGAGCTTCTCAGCGTGCTGGGCCCCTCGGGTTGCGGCAAAACCACATTATTGAACATCGTCGCAGGGTTTCTTGCGCCAACGGACGGGGCCATTCGGATGAATGGTCACGAGGTCCACGGCCCCGATGCCGAACGCGGTATGGTCTTTCAGCGGGGGGCCTTGTTCGAATGGATGAGCGTGCGTGAAAACGTCAGCTTTGGCCCACGCATGGCCGGGCAGCGCGAATCCCAATACGGCGAAGAGGTCGATCACCTTTTGGAAATCGTCGGTCTGCAAGACTTCAAGGAAAAGGCAATTTACGAATTGTCTGGCGGGATGCAGCAGCGTGTTGCACTGGCCCGTTGTCTTGCCAATCACCCCGATGTCATCTTGATGGACGAACCGCTTGGTGCGCTTGACGCCTTGACGCGCGAGAAAATGCAAAGCCTCGTCCTGAAGCTTTGGAAAGAGACCGGCAAGACCATCATCCTTATCACCCACTCGGTCGAAGAGGCGCTTTTGCTTGGCGAACGCCTGTTGGTTATGGCGCCGCGACCCGGCCGAATACACCGCGAATACCGTCTTCCCTTCGCGGATTTGGGCGTTGGGCAGGACCTTCGCGAGGTCAAAAAACACCCTGAGTTTGCCGAAAAACGCGAAGAGATTCTCAGCATGATCTGGGACATGGAAGAAGAAATTATGGGACGCACGGAGGAATCGGCATGATTGTTTTCCTGATCTATGTTGCGATTTTTGTCGCCTCCTTCTTTGCCGTGAAGTTTGTGGTTCAAAAGGCCTCAAATGATTTCACATCGTTGAAAACAGTGACCTTTGGCGATGAAAGCGCCGTCAAACCCGACCGCATGGCCAGCGTGATTTCGATTGCAACGATCTTCTTGCTCTGGGGGGCCTTTACTGGCTCACATTTGGTGCCAAGCTTCTTGCATGCTCCGGGGCCGTTTATGGGGGACGCGAGCTTTACTTACACCGCCACCGCAGATGGTCAGGAACCAGATGATGCGACTGTGTTCGTTCGGGTTTTTGAGGTCGGCACCGATGTCGAAACTCCCGACGTTGAGCCGGGCGACGGCTGGGCCAAGAATGATGCCGAAACAGTTGGCGCGTGGCGTTCGGGCTTGATCCGGGTCGACAAAAACGATGAGTTCGGTCGCAAAGAAGGCCACACCGTTACGGCTGTGAATGGTCAAGCCATAGCACCGGGTGAGTCGGTTGAAACCGAATATGGCCGCGTCGGCATGAGCCCCAAAGGCACGCTTAATTTCGAACCGGCCAAGGGCTGGCAGATGGAGCCGATTTGGCTGCCGTCACCAGAGGCGGTTGCCGCGCGCTTTGTCGATATTGCCCAAAACGGCTATCGCGGAAGCTCACTCTGGGCGCATCTCGGCATCTCGCTCCAGCGGGTGATCTTGGGCTTCTTCTTTGGCGCTTTGGTTGGCATTCCACTTGGCTATGCCATGGGGCTAAGCGGCTGGTTCCGCGGTTGGTTTGACCCGATTGTCGAATTCATGCGCCCGGTTCCGCCGCTTGCCTTGATCCCGCTGGTGATCATTTGGGCCGGGATCGGTGAAACAGGCAAAGTTATCCTGCTGTTCCTTGCGGCGCTCTGGATTATGGCGATTGCAGCGCGGGCCGGTGTGTCAGGCGTGGCGATTTCCAAGGTTCACGCGGCCTATAGTTTGGGTGCAAGCAAGGCACAGATCATGCGCCATGTCATTGTTCCCAATAGCTTACCGGAAATTTTCACCGGGGCACGGGTTGCGATGGGCGTCTGTTGGGGCACTGTTGTTGCGGCGGAACTTGTCGCGGCGGAACAGGGTGCCGGTATGATGATCATGGTCGCGTCCAAGTTCCAGCTAACCGATATCGTGATCATGGGTATCATCCTGATCGGTATCATCGGCTTTGGGATCGATATCCTGATGCGTCTGGCCGAAAAGGCATTGGTGCCGTGGAAGGGCAAAATCTAACACCTTCTTGGCTGAAAAAGAAAAACGGGCGGGGTGTCATTCCCCGCCCGTTTTTCTGTGTTCGAAAGCCAGTTGCTTACCCCTCCGAATCCGGGGCCCCAGCTTCGGAACTCATTCCGTCAAGCGTGGTGAGCAAATGTGTCACCTGCCCATCGAGCCAACCGCGACCGGCGTCGACCTTGGCGACATAGCCGTCCAGCGCTGGTTGCGCCTGCGGCACGGCTGCGCTGATTTGGGGGGCAAAGACATAGGCCCCAACCGCAATCGCGGCCAAGACTGCGATGGTCAAAAACCCTTTTCCAAATCCGCCCTTTTTCCGGGGGGCTTCCGGGGCAAGCTCTTCTCCCGGCGCGCTGTCAATCACACGGGTTTCGGAACTGGAGCGCAGGGTTTGATTGATCTCTTCGACATCGGGCAACAAATCCCGACGCGATCCCGCCGCCGCAGCGGCGGCAGCCTGAGCCACCGCAAATTCGCGATCTTGGGCGGGTGCGGCTTGTGGCTCTGGATCTTGCGGCGGTGCGGGGGCGACGGCATGATCCTCACCCCGCATTTTAGCCATGCGATCACGGGCCTCACGGGATCTGCGGGCGTGCTCCCCTTCGTTTGGATCGCGAAGCCCCAAATCAGGTTGGCTTTCGAGAGCCTCGGCGGCCCGCTGATTGGCCTCAAATTCACGCTCTTCACGGAACAGATCGGCCATTTCGGGGTCAATCTGACGCGGCTTGGGATCCGGCGAGTTCGATGCCGGACCCGGATGGCCCGGTTGCGACGGCGGTGATTGGGGCGGTGTTTGCGCCTCGACCTCAGGGGCCCATTCCGTATCTGGAACCGGTTGGTTCAATTCTTCTGTTAGTTCCAAATCCTGATCTGGATGGCGCTGAAACCATGTGTGGCCACAGTTGGAACATTGCACGTCGCGCCCGGCATCGGGAACGACATCTGCAGGCACTTCGTATTGTGCCCCGCAATTTGGACAGATCAACCTAATTCTGCTCACCCCATGTCCCCTTACCGTTGCTACCCAAGGCCCTTTTCGCGACAATAGGTTGCATGGATCGGCGGGAAAAGTCCAATTTTACCAACGCGACGTTGCAAGATAGTCCACACTGCGGCAAAACAGGTCCGTTGGAAATGTCACAGGCGGTACGGGCGTGATTGAGCTAGACAATGTTGCCTATAGCTATGGCGGTGATGCTTTGCTGAACGATATCTCGTTTAGCCTTGCTCCGGGGTCGTTTCATTTCCTGACCGGACCATCCGGGTCCGGTAAAACCACCTTTCTAAAATTATGTTATGGGGCCTTGTTACCAACCGAAGGTGACGTGCGCATTTTTGACCATTCCGCCAAAGACATGGGCCGTGACGCGGTGGCCTATGCGCGCCGTCGGATTGGCGTGGTGCATCAGGATTGCAAATTCCTTGATCACCTGCCGCTGAATGAAAACATCGCGCTGCCACTTTCGGTGTCGGGACAGGCAACGCCGGATCAATTTGCCAACCTTCAGGAACTGATGTCTTGGGTTGGGTTGGTTGGCCGGGGTGAGGCGCTTCCACCAGAATTGTCCGGCGGGGAACGGCAACGCGCGGCCTTGGCGCGGGCGTTGATCATGTCACCTGATGTAATTTTGGCGGATGAACCCACGGGGAACGTGGATTGGGAAATGTCGCAACGGCTTTTGCGATTGTTGGTTGAGTTGAATAAAATGGGCAAGACGGTGATGATCGCCACCCATGACATGGCGCTGATCCGCGCCGCCAAGGCGCTTGTCTCGGCTCGTGTTTTGCGGATTTCCAACAATACTCTGCAATCGGCGGGGGTGGACCTGTGAAGCGCATAATTGAGTTCTTGTCGCCGCTGTTGCACGCCGATGCGGGGGCTGACCGGGTTGTTCCACCATCCGGGTTTACGGTGCGCCTGACGGTTTTTACCTCGGCGGCCATGGCGTTTTTGACGGTTTTTGCACTGGCGTTGTCTCTGGCCTCTGGCCGCTTGGGGCAAAGCTGGGGGGATGAGCTGGCACGCTCATCGACCATCCGCATTTCCGCTCCGGCCGGGCAAATGGCGGCGCAGACCGAAGCGGCGCTCAAGGTTTTGACGCAAACACCCGGCGTCGCCTCGGCCCGCGCGCTCAGCGATGAAGAACAGCAAGCGCTTCTTGAGCCTTGGTTTGGTCCCGGCTTACCGATTGATCAATTGCCAGTGCCGCAACTGATTGAGATTTCGGAAACCGCCGAAGGGTTTGATTCAGACGGTTTGCGCTTGCGGCTTCAGGCCGAGGCACCCGGCGCGGTTCTGGATGAACATGCCCGCTGGCGCAAACCGCTTGTTGCGGCGGCGGGGCGTTTGAAATTGCTTGGTTGGGTGTCGATCTTGCTGATCACGGCGACGACGGGCGCGATGGTGACCTTGGCGGCCAATGCCTCGCTTGCGGCGAACGCACAAGTGATCGAAGTCCTGCGCTTGGTTGGTGCGACCGATGGCTATATCGCTTCGGCTTTTGTGCGCCGCTATACGCTGCGGGTTCTGGTTGGGGCGGCGGTTGGAACCGTCGCCGGGTTTGTCGCGATCTTGCTGATGCCCGGTGGCTCGGACGCTGGTGGGTTCTTGACCGGGTTACGTTTTCAAGGCTGGCATTGGCTTTGGCCGGCGGTTGTTCCGCCCTTGGCCGCCATGGTCGCCTTTGCTGCAACACAAGCCGCCGCTCGGCGCGTTTTGGGGGAATTGGCCTGATGCAATGGCTCAAATCACTGATCTTTGTGATCTACATCTACTTGTTTATGGCCGTTTGGGGCATCGTCTGCTTTCCGCTTTTGCTGCACCCCAGAGGCGCGCGCTGGGTCTGTGGCATCTATGCCGGCCATGTGGTTTGGCTGGCGCGGGTGATGCTTGGGATCCGCTCTGAGGTGCGCGGCGATATTCCAACCGGAGAGGTTGTGATCGCCGCCAAACACCAAAGTTTCCTTGATATCATGATCATCTACAACGCCGTGCCAGCGGCAAAGTTCATCATGAAACGCGAGCTATTGTTTACACCGTTCATCGGTCAATACGCGTGGCGTTTGGGCTGTGTTCCGGTCAATCGCGGCAAGCGCGGTCAGGCGATTTCTAAGATGTTGGAAGACGTCAAAAAGGGCTCGGCGCAATCTGGTCAATTGGTGATCTATTCACAAGGCACCCGCGTCGCGCCGGGGGATTACAAACCCTACAAAATCGGCACGGCGGCGATTTACCGTGAAACCGGTTGGCCCTGTGTGCCCGCCGCCACCAATGTTGGCCTGCTTTGGCCGCGCAAGGGGATTTTGCGCAAACCGGGGCTGGCGGTTGTTGAGTTCTTGGACCCAATCCCACCCGGTGTCGACAAGGCGGCGTTCATGGCGCAGTTGGAAACAACGGTCGAAGCCAAATCGAATGAGCTGATGAAGGAGCTTGGATTTGATGCGGAAAGTCACCTCGCTGCAAGAGCTAAGCACTCTGTATGATGCACCAATGGAGTTGGCGTTGCGCAAGGTCGCGCACCGCCTGACGCCGCTTTATCAACGCTGGATCGAAGGGTCGCGCTTTTGCGTTTTGTCTTCCGTTGGTCCAGAGGGGGTGCATGGTTCGCCGCGCGGGGATGACGGCCCGGTGGTGCGCATCGTTGATGACAAAACCATCCATATGCCGGATTGGCGCGGCAACAATCGGCTCGATGTTTTGCGCGATATCGTCAGTGACGGGCGGGTGGCTTTGCTTTTTCTGGTGCCGGGGTCGAACACCACGGTGCGTGTCAACGGGCGCGCCGTTTTGACGGATGATAGGGGCTTGCGCGAAAGCTTTGCTCGCAAATCCATTTTGCCAACAACCGTTATCGTGATCGAGGTTGATGAAGTTTATACCCAATGTGCCAAGGCTTTGATGCGGTCGGGGTTATGGGCGCGGGATGATGCCGCTGGCCTGCCCACCGTTGGCGAGATTTTGCAGGATATGACCGAGGGCGATGTTGCGGCAAAACCCTATGACGACGGCTATGTGGAAAATGCCAAACCGCGCATGTGGTGAGCTGCAAATTCCATGGATGGAATTTGGGTGCCAAGCTTTACCCGACGCGCAAGACCATGCACCTAACGCTTGTGTTAGACGTCTTGCGCGGAGGGAAATCGGATAAACAAAGCACTACCCGCCTGCTCGTCCCAATCAGGGTAGGCAAACAAAAACAGGCCCCAGCGCCCCCGCGTGCCAGTCGGAGCGCTTTCCCAGCCTGAAAAAACGCTGCCCATTTGAGCTTTGGGGTCAAAGCTCAACTCTGGAAAATGCTTGACTTGCAATGCTGTTATCAACCGTTTCAGGTCAACTGCGTCCTGCTCAGATAGGGCATTGGGATGAGCAGTCCGGATTTCGCAGCCACTGTTGGTCAGGCTAAGAAAGCTACGCGATTTCAAGTCTAGCCAAGAGCTTTCCGGCCATTTGATCTTGTAAAGGCCGAAAGCCATGGGATCGGTGGGGATACCCTTGGCCCGCGTGACGCATATGTCTTCAAAAAGTGTTGCAATGCGATCAGCGCGCTTGGGCTCCGGCCAAAGCATCCCAGCACCGGCAAACCCGACAACAAGCCCAATCATCACCACGAGGCCCAAGCGGCCCGGCGTCACAACACATTTCATTTCTAAAAACGACCGATCATCAATGTGACCAACCGATAGCAAAAGACGTTAAGGGATGAAACACTCAACGAACAAAGAGGCGCGATCTGGCAGCGGGCCACCAGATCGCGGTTTTTGGGAGTTCTCGAGATCACCCCGAAACCACCCCGTGATTGGCCCATGATTACCTTGTGGTTACCCCGGCATTTTCTCGACGTCGGCAAGCATGTCGCGCGCGTTCGAAACAGCCTGCTGAGCGGTTTTCATGATCGCTTCGCCGGCGTCCAAATCCCCCTTAGCTTGCGCCGCAACCGCCGCAGAGAGCGCGGCTTCGGACAAGATTTGTGTCCGCCGCAGATGCGCCACGGCGTCTTGTCGGGCCAGATTGCGGGCCAGCGCACGCGCCTTGGCATCGGCCTCGGCCACCAAGGCAGCAGAGTCATCTGAGACACTATCATTCAGCGCTCTCAACGTGGCTGCTATTTGGCTGTTGACTGATGTCAATGGGATCCCATTGGCATCCAAAACGGGCGTCTCGTCAGAAGAATCTTTGGTCATATCACGCCCCTTTCCCCATTCGTTTGATCGCAAACGCAAGGGCGGCGTCGGCCAAAACTTGCGACGCCTCTTGCTGTGCGGTTGCGTTTTGATCCGCGGCGGCCATGGCGGCGGCGAAGGATTGATTGACCACACCGCGTGCAACGGACCCGGCGGTTCCGACTGTCAAAACAGTCGTTTGGCTGACCGTATCGGTGGTTTGGCTGTTGCTGGCTGTTGGAAACATGTCCTGCTCCTATGTCTTGTTTAACAAGGTGGCCGCGCGCGTCGTTGTGGCATCTCGCAGGACAGACATGCGGGCAGAGCCTGCTTGCTGTGCCAGGAGTTGCATCGCAAAGGCATGCGCCAGTGATTGGCTTGTTGCGCCGATTGCCGTGGCGCTGGCTTGGCCCAGTACGGACAAGCTTGATTGAGAAACCGCATCGGTGATTTGACTATTAATCGCTGTCGGCCATGTCATTTTGACGTTCCCTTTGCAGGATCGGTTGGCTCTTGGTCCTTCGATCCATAGAGCGTGGCAACACCGACGGTTGTTGCGGCCTGCGCGGTGACATTGGTTTGTTGTGACGCATTCACGGCGTTTTCAAATGCTATGCCGGTGCTATGCGCCATGGTTTGAAACAACGATCCCATCGCCATCGCGGGGGTTTCGCCCACAACTTTGACATTGTTCTGGGTGACGGCGTCGGTGATTTCGGAATTTACAGCTGTTGGAAAGGCCATTATTTCTTCGCCTTTTCTGTCATCTCTTCGGTAGAGAACTCAGAGCTATAGAGCAGAGAAACGCCCATTGTTGTTGCGGCTTGGGCGGTCACATTGAGGTTTTGTGATGCGTTGACGGCGTTTTCAAACAAGAGGCCGGTGCTATGGGCCATGGTTTGAAACAGAGTTCCCATCGCCATGGCTGGGGCTTCGCCTAGAACTTTAACATTAGTTTGGGTGACGGCATCGGTGATTTGTGAATTGACGGCTGTTGGTTCTGCCATGAGGTGTTCCCTTTAATTCTGCTTCTGGGTCAATAGGTTTGCGATCAACTCGACGGTCTCGCGCATATGCGCTTGCTGTTGGGTCTGCTGATCGGCAACTGCGTCTAGCATCATGCGCGACACGGTTTCGGCGGTCTGCAAAGAGGCTAACGCCACCTTTTCAGCGGATTTTAGATCAATGTCGGACATAGGCCCTCCTGTTCGCCGGTACAGCCTATGGATGAAGGTGACCCAAGGGAAGACATATTTATGGATGTGCAGATGGGACACAAAAAAGCCCCCGCACAGGGCAGGGGCTTTCGATTTTCTTAAATGCTAAACGGGTGTTTAGCTGTGGATGGCACCGTGGCCACAGGCCATTGCCGCCTCGCGGACCGCTTCGGAGAAGGTTGGGTGCGCGTGGCAGGTCAAGGCAACATCCTCGGCTGAGGCACCAAATTCCATCGCGACACAGATCTCGTGAATGAGATCACCAGCGCCGGGGCCAATGATGTGGCAGCCCAGAACGCGGTCGGTTTCTTTGTCCGCAAGCAATTTGACGAAACCGTCGCCTTGGAACACGGCCTTGGCGCGGGCGTTGGCCATAAAGGAGAATTTGCCGACCTTATAGGCGCGACCTTCTTCTTTAAGCTGGTCTTCGGTCTTGCCAACCGAGGCGACTTCGGGCGCGGTATAGATCACGCCGGGGATCACGTCATAGTTCACATGACCATGTTTGCCTGCGATGACTTCTGCGGCTGCAACGCCTTCGTCTTCGGCTTTGTGGGCCAACATTGGGCCGTCAATCGTATCGCCAATGGCATAGATGCCGGGCACGGTGGTGCGCCACTGATTGTCGGTTTTGATCTGACCGCGTGGGCTGATCTCAACACCCAGCGCCTCAAGACCCAAGCCATCGGTGAACGGCTTGCGGCCGGTTGCGACCAATACGGTGTCGGCGTCAATAGTGTGCTCGCTGTCATCTTTGCGCAGCTTATAGGTTAGCTTGGCCTTGGTTTTGGTGGTCTCAACCTTCTGAACCGCAGCGCCCATGGTGAACTTGATGCCCTGCTTTTTTAGCAGTTTTTGGAAGTTGCGCTGCACCTCGGCATCCATGCCGGGGGTCACAACATCAAGGAATTCAATGACCTGCACCTCAGAGCCCAGACGCGCATAGACCGACCCCAGCTCAAGCCCAATGACGCCCGCGCCAATAACGGCTAGCTTCTTGGGGATCTTTTTCAGATCAAGCGCTCCGGTCGAGCTTACAACGATGTTCTCGTCGATCTCAACGCCGGGGATGGAGGACGGTTCAGAGCCAGACGCGATGATGATGTTCTTGGCTTCATGGACCTCATCACCGACCTGAACCTTGCCCGCCGCAGGGATCGAACCCCAGCCTTTGAGCCAGTCGATTTTGTTCTTTTTGAACAGGAATTCGATGCCCTTGGTGTTCTGGCCAACAACGTCGGATTTATAGGTCTTCATCTGATCCCAATCGACCGATGGCGACTTGCCCTTGAGGCCCATGGTGGCAAAGTTATGCTCGGCCTCATGAAGCTGATGCGTGGCATGCAGCAACGCCTTGGACGGGATACACCCGACGTTCAAGCAAGTACCGCCAAGGGTTTCGCGCCCCTCGACACAGGCGGTTTTCAGACCCAGCTGCGCACAGCGAATAGCGGCGACATAGCCGCCCGGGCCTGCGCCGATTACGATGACGTCATATTGTGCCATTGGTGATGTCCTTTTGTTTGGGGCGGGGAGGGGGCCAGCCCCCGTCGCCAAGGCGACTCCCCCGGAGTTTTCAGGCAAGATGGAAGATCAGAAGAGGGCCAGTGTCAGCATGGCCATAGTTGCAAGGAATCCCAGCATCCAGATCACCGTGCGCCAGGGGGTTAAGCCCCAATAATAGGCAGGCAGATAGAGGATGCGGGCTATGAGAAAGAGCAGAGCAAGCGCGCCGGTCAGGGACGTCGCCTTGTCAGAATAGGTAATCACCATCACGCCAATCGCAAAGAGGACAAGTGCCTCAAAATGGTTATTCAGCGCGCGTTGCAGTCGGGCAGGTTTGCCAGACAATTGACGGCCCTCGTCACGCGGACCCATGGTGTAGTCGAACCCGACCTGACGGCCAGCAGACCAAGCATAGGCGCAGAAATGCACGGCAAGCCAGAGAGTGGCGAGGGTGAGATATGTGAGTTCGGCGGTCACTACATTACCCGTTTTATAGCGGCTGCGATTTCTTGAGCACGACGCTCACCTCCTTGATAAGATGGGTGATAGGTGCCAATAAAATTGATGTTGTTGTTGCTACACGCGCGCTGAGCAGGTGTTCCAAGCGCGATAGGTGTCCGGCCTGCCAGTTCTATTTTAAGAACGCGATTAATGCTTTCTTTATACACGGGTGCCGGAATAACCGAACCAGTATGTTCTTGCGGAAGTAATACGCAGGCTTGAGTGATGTAGATGTCCTGTCGCGTCAGCCCGACAATTTGAAGAGCACGATTGATCCAACGATTTGTTGGAGCTTCAGGGGTATAACCCAGTCGTCTAAGCTCCGTTTCCTCAGTTGGTTCCAAGCCTTCAAATCCAAGCCAACCGCTCCAATTGTTAAGAACAAGTACAGGACCACCGAAGCTCGATGAGGATAGCTGGTTTGGGACAACATATTCGCCATCCCATCCAATATCAGAAAGCGATTTCATGTTGTTGGCCATAGCCGCCGGACAATCCGAGACCCGCAATTCTTTGCGGGCCTCAATTGCCAATTGGTAGCTTTCGGCAGTCAACATTTACAGATCCATCAAAAGACGACGGGGATCTTCAAGCGCTTCTTTGACGCGAACAAGGAAGGTCACAGCGCCTTTGCCGTCAACGATACGGTGGTCGTAGGACAGCGCCAGATACATCATCGGACGGATGACGATTTCGCCGTTAACCACCATGGGGCGGTCCTGGATTTTGTGCATGCCAAGGATGCCGGACTGTGGTGGGTTCAGGATCGGCGAGGACATCAGCGAGCCGTAAACACCGCCGTTGGACAGGGTAAAGGTGCCGCCCTGCATTTCGGCCATCGACAATTTGCCATCACGGGCGCGTTTGCCTTTTTCAGAGATCGCTTTTTCGATCTCGGCAAAGCTCATGCTATCGGCGTCGCGGATGACCGGAACAACCAGACCGGTTGGCGTACCAGCGGCCACACCCATGTGCACAAAATTCTTGTACACGATGTCGGTGCCGTCAATTTCGGCGTTCACTTCGGGCACTTCTTTGAGCGCGTGGCAGCAGGCCTTGGTGAAGAAGGACATGAAGCCCAAACGCACGCCGTGCTTTTTCTCGAACTGGTCTTTGTACTGGCTGCGCAGCGCCATCACTTCACCCATGTCCACCTCGTTATAGGTGGTGAGCATGGCGGCGGTGTTCTGGCTGTCCTTCAGACGGCGGGCGATGGTTTGACGCAGACGGGTCATTTTCACCCGCTCTTCACGCGCCGCATCGTCGGCAGGAACCGGAGCACGCGGTGCAGCAGCAGCAGCAGGGGCCGGAGCGGCAGACGCGGCGGCAACGGCGGCGGCGACATCGGCCTTGGTGGCCCGACCATCACGGCCTGTGCCGGTGACGGCGTCACGCGAAATACCGGCTTCGGCCATGGCTTTCTCGGCGGCGGGGCCGTCCTTGATGTCCTGACCACCCGCTGGGGCTGCGGCCGGGGCGGCGGCGGCTGGCGCAGCTGCGGCGGCACCCGCACCGGCAGAAATCACCGCCAGTTTAGCAGTTGCATCAACGGTTGCCCCTTCGGCAGCGGTAATTTCAGCCAAAACACCAGCGGCAGGCGCTGGCACTTCGACGGAGACCTTATCGGTTTCCAGCTCGCAGAGCATTTCGTCTTGGCCAACGGTGTCGCCAACTTTTTTGAACCAGGTCGAAACGGTTGCTTCGGTGACGGATTCGCCAAGTGTTGGCACCATCACGTCAACATTGGCCGCAGCAGCAGGGGCCGCCGCAGCAGCCGGAGCCGCCGCCGGGGCAGGGGCCGCAGCGCCCGCACCTTCGGAAATGTTGGCCAGCAGGGCATCAACCCCAACGGTTTCACCTTCGGCGGCAACGATATCGGCCAGGGTGCCAGCAACGGGCGAGGGAACCTCAACCGTGACTTTGTCGGTTTCCAGCTCGCAGAGCATTTCGTCGACAGCAACGGCATCGCCGGGTTTCTTGAACCAGGTCGCCACAGTGGCTTCGGTAACGGATTCACCCAATGTGGGAACGCGCACTTCGGTCATGTCTTAGTTTCCTTCGATGGTCAGCGCTTCGTTTACGAGCGCGGCTTGCTGTGCTTTGTGGATAGATGCCAGACCAGTGGCCGGCGATGCAGATGTGGCGCGGCCTACGTAGCGAGGGCGCAGAGAAGAGGCTTTGATCCGGCCCAGAACCCATTCGATATTGGGTTCAATGAACGACCAAGCGCCTTGGTTTTTGGGCTCTTCCTGACACCAGATCATCTCCGCTTGTGGGAAGCGTTCCAGCTCTTTTACCAGCGCAAGGGCCGGGAATGGATAGAACTGTTCGATCCGCAGCAGGTAGATGTCGTCGATCCCACGGGCGTCACGTTCTTCGAGCAGGTCATAGTAAACCTTGCCCGAGCACATAACGACGCGCTTGATCTTGTCATCCTTGACCAACTTGGTGTCGGACTGACCCTTTTCGGCATCGTCCCAAAGGACGCGGTGGAAGGACGACCCTTCGGTGAAATCTTCGATCGCCGAGGTGCACAATTTGTGACGCAGGAGCGATTTTGGGGTCACCATGATGAGCGGCTTGCGGAACGAGCGGTGCAGCTGGCGACGCAGAATGTGGAAGTAGTTCGCAGGTGTCGAACAATTCGCCACGATCCAGTTGTCCTGACCACACATCTGCAAGAAGCGTTCAAGGCGGGCCGAGCTGTGCTCAGGGCCTTGGCCTTCAAAGCCATGTGGCAGCAGGCAAACAAGCCCGGACATCCGCAACCATTTGCTTTCACCAGAGCTGATGAACTGGTCAAACATGATCTGCGCACCGTTGGCAAAGTCACCAAACTGGGCTTCCCAAAGGGTCAGCGCATTTGGTTCCGCCAAGGAATAGCCGTACTCAAAACCAAGAACCGCATATTCGGACAGAGCCGAGTCGATGACCTCATACCGGGCCTGACCTTCGCGGATGTTGTTGAGCGGATAGTAACGCTCTTCGGTTTCTTGGTTCACAAGGCCCGAATGACGTTGGCTAAACGTGCCGCGGGTCGAATCCTGACCGGCAAGGCGGATTGGATACCCTTCGAGTTGCAACGAGCCAAAGGCCATCGCTTCGCCAGTTGCCCAGTCAAACCCCTTGCCGCTCTCAAACATTTTGGCACGGGTGTCCAAAAGGCGACCAACGGTTTTGTGCAAGGGGAACCCATCCGGCGCGCGGGTCAGCGCGGTGCCGATGTCTTTGGCAGCCTCAGAGGAGATCGCGGTTTTGCCGCGCTGATAATCACCCTCTTTGATCTTATCCAAATGGCTCCAACGGCCGTCAAGCCAATCGGCTTTGTTGGGCTTAAAGACTTTGCCGGCCTCGAACTCTTCGTTCAGACGCGCCTGGAAGGCGGCCTTCATGTCTTCGATCTCACCCTCTGGGATTAGGCCATCTTTGACCAGACGTTCCGTATAGAGCGACAGGGTGGTTTTGTGGCTCTTGATCTGCTTGTACATGATCGGGTTGGTGAACATGGGCTCATCGCCCTCGTTGTGACCAAATCGACGGTAGCAGAAGATGTCGATGACAACGTCTTTGTGGAACTTCTGACGGAACTCGGTTGCCACCTTGGCGGCATGAACAACCGCCTCTGGGTCATCACCGTTTACGTGGAAAATCGGCGCTTCAACCACCAGTGCGTTATCGGTTGGATAGGGACTAGAGCGGCTAAAGTGTGGCGCTGTGGTGAACCCGATTTGGTTGTTCACAACGATATGCATGGTGCCGCCGGTCTTGTGACCGCGTAGACCCGACAGGGCAAAACATTCCGCCACAACACCCTGACCGGCAAAGGCCGCGTCGCCGTGCAACAGGATCGGCATCACGCTGGTGCGTTCCGCATCGCCTAGCTGGTCTTGTTTGGCACGTACTTTGCCAAGCACAACCGGGTTCACCGCCTCAAGGTGGGAGGGGTTCGCGGTTAGCGACAGGTGCACATTGTTGCCGTCAAATTCACGGTCGCTTGACGCGCCGAGGTGGTATTTCACATCGCCCGAACCATCAACATCATCGGGCTTAAAGCTGCCACCTTGGAATTCGTTGAAAATCGCCTTGTAGGGTTTCGCCATCACATTGGCGAGAACCGACAAACGACCGCGGTGGGGCATGCCGATCACGATGTCTTTGACGCCAAGGTTGCCGCCGCGCTTGATGATTTGCTCCATCGCCGGGATGAGGCTTTCGCCGCCATCAAGACCAAAGCGTTTGGTGCCCATGTATTTGACGTGCAGGAATTTTTCGAAACCTTCGGCTTCGACCATCTTGTTCAGAATGGCCTTGCGCCCTTCGCGGGTGAACTGGATTTCCTTGCCAAACCCTTCGATCCGCTCTTTCAACCAAGCGGCCTGTTCGGGATCAGAGATGTGCATGTATTGAAGCGCGAAGGTGCCGCAATAGGTGCGTTTCACAATCTCAACAATTTGGCGCATCGAGGCGATCTGAAGGCCCAAAACGTTGTCGATAAAGATCGGGCGATCCATGTCGGCATCGGTGAAACCGTAGCTTTTCGGATCAAGCTCAGGATGCGGGTCACGCCCATGCAGGCCCAGCGGATCAAGATCAGCGGCAAGGTGGCCCCGGATACGATAGGCGCGGATGATCATCAACGCGCGGATACTGTCCAACACGGCGCGCTGGATCTGATCGTCGGTTAGCGCGACGCCCTTTTCCTCAGCCTTGGCAGCAATCTTTTTGCCAGCACCTTTGACCTCAGGGGCCGGTGCCCATTCGCCGGTTAGCGCGGCGGTCAGATCATCATTGGGCTGTTGGGGCCAGTCATTGCGCGCCCAGCTCGGGCCTTGAGCCTCGGCTTGGACGTCAAACGCGGCATCGCCAGGCTGGCGGATAAACTCCTGCCATGCCTGATCGACCGCATTGGGGGCATTGGCATAGCGGGCATACATCTGCTCCAGATAGTCCGCA
>NZ_JBZXVN010000041.1:0-39114 GCF_058892305.1 Pelagimonas sp. | reverse complement strand
TGGCGGACCGAGGAGGATTCGAACCCCCGACCCCCTGATTCGTAGTCAGGTACTCTATCCAGCTGAGCTATCGGTCCGTGAGGGCGGGGTTTAGAGTTAGTCGCGAACAAGCGCAAGAGGCAATTTCAACTTTTTACGTCAATTTTCCCATTGGCAGACGAATGACAAAAACCGTGCCGGTGTCATCGCTGTTTTCCAACGTCAATTCGCCACCATGCCCCCGGATCAGCTCAGCGACAATAGCAAGGCCAAGCCCGGATCCACCCTTGCGGACCCCGCCTTGAAACGCCTGAAACAGGTGTTCCTTGGCTTTGGGCGGCAATCCCGGCCCGCTGTCAGACACCCGAATAAACCAATCCGTTTCTGACGTCTCGGCCTGCACGTTGATTTCACCGAGCTGGCCGCTAGCGACAATAGCCTGACGCGCGTTGCGGATCAGATTGCCCAGAGCGCGGTACAATTGCTCGGGATCGCCGCGCACCATCATGCCGGCGGGGATGTCTTCGGTGATGGTGAGGTCATAGTCACCAATTGCCAATCTTTCGGCTTCTATGACTTCGTTCGCTAGGCTGGCGAGATTGAAATGCGTCAAGGATGGCGCGGGTTCTTCTGCGCGACCAAAGGCCAAGGTGTTTTCACAAAGCGACACCGCCCGCGTGATTGAGTTCACCAGCTTGGGTGCCATGCGCTTGACCGTTGGATCTTCGGACATCTCAATCCGATCAGTAAACAGCTGCGCCGCCGTTAGAATGTTGCGCAAGTCATGGCTGACACGGGCCACAGCCCCCCCAAGTTGCGCCAAGCGGTCCTTTTGCTTCAACGCATGGGTCAGCTGGGTTTGCAGGCTGTGCAGCGCCTCTTCGGCCTCGCGCAATTCGCGAACACTGGCGGATGGCTCAATCACCTGGCGTGCATCCTCGGGCGCGGCGGAATAGGCCTTCATATGGCCGACAACCCCCTTGATTGGCTTGACCAACAAAACCCGCACCGCGAGAAACAGCAAGAACGCCGTGATCACCGAGATTACAGCCGACAAGACCAAGATGTTTAGGCCGTAATCAATCATCGCCCGGCGCAACGCCCCGGTTTCCATGGTGATTTCGATTTGCTGACCGGCATTCAAGGACGGGTTGCCGATCACCCGGATCACCTCGGCTTCGGGTTCGGCAAGCCGCATCATCGCGTCGCGGATCAACGGCATCGGACGAGCCCCGCGCAAATCAAAGCTCGCCGTGATTTCCGCCGGCATGGGCGAGGACAGCATCAATTCGCTGACCTCATCCCGCCTTAGGGCCACGTTGAACACACCCGCATTTTTGAGAAGCTCTGCCTCCAACTCTTCCGAAAGCATGTCATCCGCCAAAAGAGCCAGCGACGCGATTTGCGCCCGTTCAAGCCGGGTGATCAAATAATCCTCGCGAAAGCGCGCAACCGAGGGGACAAAGATCATGATTTCGGCCAGCATCACAAAGATGGTGGTCAGGATAAGAAAGCGACCTGAGAGTGAATTCAACATAGGTTCTTACGGCAGCCAGCGTTGCACAAATCGGACGACCTTTTTCACGGTGTCATTTTCGAACAATCTAGGCGAGAAATACGCCCCCGCCACCCGCTTGTTCATTTCCGCAACCGTGGGATACGGCGCGACCATGTTCGACACTGCGCTCATTTTCAAGCCGTTGGCAATGGCAAGTGACCATGTCGCGATCAGCTCACCGGCTTGATAGCCCGCGATTGAGGCCCCGACGGGCTTTCCTTTGACCACCATCACCTTGATCAACCCTTTGGTTTTGCGCTCGGCAATGGCGCGATCATTATGGTGATAATGGAACCGGGCGACCTCAAGCTTGTCACCATATTCCTCCCGCGCCTGCGCTTCGGTCAAACCGACTTGCGACAGCTCGGGCTGGGTATAGGTCGCCCAAGGTATGTGTTTTGTGGTTGCCTTTGCAGGAAGCCCAAAGAGCGCCGAGCGAATAATGATCCCGGCATGATACCCGGCCACATGAGTGAATTGCAGCCCGCCTGCCGCATCGCCAATCGCGTAGACCTTCTTGTTGGTGGTGCGCAGGCTGTCATCGACCTTGATACCGGTGCGTGTGGTTTCAATCCCGGCTTTATCTAGGCCAAGCGTGTCGACATTGGCCTTGCGGCCCACCGCCATCAAAAGATGCGTGCCTTTGAACACCCGGCCATCTTGGGTTTCGACCTCAATCGCTCCGGCTTCACCGCGAATTTCCTTGGCCAAGGCCTCCTCTTCGATCTGCAACCCTTCGGCGCGTAGGTTCTCCAAGACAACCTCAGCCATCTCTGGGTCGTCCTTGCCAAGCGCCTTGGCCCCTTCGATCACCGTGACCTGCGATCCTAGTCGCAAGTGCGCCTGTGCCATTTCCATGCCAATCGGCCCGCCGCCAATCACCAAAAGATGCTCGGGCTTTTCTCGCAACTCCCACAGGGATTCGTTGGTAAGATAGGGTACCGACTCCAAACCGGGGATCGGCGGCACAAAGGGCGAAGAACCGGTCGAAATCACCACCCGACGCGCCTTAATCTTATATGGGCCGGCTTCAACTTCTGTTGGCGATACAAAGCGCCCGTATTCACGGATCACCCGAACGCCAAAGCTTTCAAAACGTTCCTGACTGTCCACCGGTTCAATGGTGGCGATCACGTCATTCACATGGTCCTTGGCGGCGGCGTAATCCACCTTTGGCACCACATTGGCGACGCCGTAATCGGCGGCATGGGTCATTTCAAACGCGGCCTTGCCGCTGGCGATCAGGGCCTTGGACGGGACACAGCCATAGTTCAGGCAATCACCGCCCATCTTGTGCCCCTCAAGCAGGATAACATCCGCCCCCATCTGCGCAGCCCCCGCCGCCGTTGACAATCCGCCAGACCCGGCACCGATGATCAAGAGATCCGTTTTAATCGTTTCCATGATCACAGTTCCTTTTTGCCGCGCAGGGCTTTGATAACAATAGGAAGGGCAGACAAGGCAGCAAGGCCAAGGATGGGGCCAATAATATGTGGCTCAAAGATAATCCCGAGGTCAGGGCTTTCACCGCGGGCGAAAACTTCGCCAAGACCGGCCCCAACCGAGGTGTAGACAACTGTGCCGGGGATGATCCCTAGGAAGGTCGAGACAACAAACCGATAAAGCGGCACCTCAAGAAAGGCGGGGATAAGATTGGCGAGAAAGAACGGCACCGCGGGCACGAGACGGATCAGGAACAGCATCGACCATTGGTTTTCGTCAATGCCATCTTTGATCTGCTTCACCTTGCCTTCTGAGTTTTCCAGCTTGGCCCCCAAACGTGCGCCCAGCCCCCAGCGCGCTGCCAAAAAGATTGCCGTGGCACCAATAGTGGCCGCCATGACGTTGACCATAGACCCGGTCAGGGTCCCGAACAAAAACCCACCGGTTAGTGTGGCAATCGACGCGCCCGGCAATGAAAACGCCACAATGGCGACATAGGCGGCGGCAAATACGCTAATTGTCAAAACGAAATGGCCATCCCGAAAGGCCAAAAGTGCCTCGCGATTGTCGCGCAGTGTTTCAAAGGTCAGATAATCGCGCAGCGTGACCGCACCGACAATCGCAACAAGCGCGATTGCAACAAGGGGCAGGTACCTTTGAACATTGTTTGGGGGTGTTTGGGTCATATCGCTCATATCGTTGGGGCTTTCGGTTGTCGTTGTTGTGCAGCAAACATGCGCATGAATGCTACGCAACAACACCTTCCTCACATCCGCTTGATCGGGAGTTATCGCCAGCGTGAGAATTCGCGGTTAATATTGCCAGAGTGAAACATTCAAAGGGGCTTTTCGGGGCAAATGTTGCAAAGACACCCCGATTGACGTTTGACATACCCCCATGACCTGCCTATAGCACGGACTTCAATTAGCACTGGTCTGGCGAATCCGCGCCCTACAGACCAAGGATCTCGGAGTAGCCGCTATGAAACGCACTTTTCAGCCGTCGAACCTCGTTCGCAAGCGCCGTCACGGTTTTCGTTCGCGCATGGCCACCAAAGCTGGCCGCAAGATTCTTAACGCCCGTCGTGCACGTGGCCGCAAGAGCCTGAGCGCGTAACTCTCGGCGCTTCGCACATGGCGAGGCCTGATGAGCGACTTCAAAAGGCCGCCTCGGTTGATCCGCAGGCGGCTCTTTTGACGTTCAGCGTTTTAAAAAAGCGAACTGACTTCCTCAAGGCCGCACGCGCCAAACGGGCCCCCTGCCCGGCGTTTCTTGTGCAAGCCCGTCACCGATCCACCGGTGAGGCCGAGGGGATTCGGGTTGGCTTTACCTGTTCGAAAAAGGTCGGCAATGCCGTGGCCCGCAATCGCGCCAAGCGCCGGCTGCGTGAAATCGCACGCTCCGTTTTGCCCCAATATGGACAAAACGGCTATGATTATGTCCTGATTGGTCGCGCCGAAAGAACTGCCAATCATGACATCCAAGCGATGAAGGCCGATTTGATCCGCGCGCTGCAAAAGCTCCACACATGACGCCGCTTGCCCATATCGCGGCGCTGCCCGTTCGTGCATATCGGCTGTTGTTTTCGCCTTGGGTTGGTCATGGTTGCCGGTATCACCCGACCTGTTCCGCCTATGCGCTGGAAGCACTTGAGAAACATGGCGGCATCAAGGGAACATGGCTGACGATCCGGCGCATTGGCCGGTGTCACCCCTGGGGCGGTAGCGGGATCGACAATGTCCCGCCTCGCAAAGATGCGCCCTAAGCTGCGCCTACTGGCGGTCCAAATGCTCTTGCCAGATTGACAAAAACGCCTGCTTTTCGCGTGGGCGTGCCTTCATCCCCGCGACTTGTTCATCAATGTCGTTGACCCCGGTCACATCCCCGACGATTACAAGCATGGCCATGCCGTATTGTCCGTGACGCCGACAGCGAAACCCAAAGATTCCCGGCTCGTCAAACCGCACTTCGGCGCGGCGCTGGTTTGAAATCGCAACGTGCTCTTTTCCATCGGGCCACAACGGATTGGCGGAATGGACCGTGTGCTCGCCCCGACTATTCAAGAAAACCACCGCATCGCCGGGGTTTAGATAGACAATCGCCGGATCAAAGCGAAACATTCCGGTCGCGGCTGTGGCTCCGGGATCGGTGATTTGATTGATCTCCATCTTATGACCGGCATGCATATCAGACATATCGACAATTTTATCTTCTGCCTGCACCACGCTCGCCAGCAAGGCAAACGACAGACTCATTAGTAAACGACACATATCAGCCCCCATTCATCCGAGTGTTTCAGTCGGCTTTAGGCGCTTTCAACTTGATCGAACTTGATCTGACCCCGTTTCCCCAAGAAAACTTGCGCAATCGGCCCAAAGCGCTAAACAGCGCCCATGTTTGACAATGCCGATGATATTCACCCGCTTTTCTACGGTGCGCCCAAAACCACCGAGTTCAAAAAACTGCGCAAGCGCATTGTGCAAAATGTGCGCGAGGCGATTGATCAATATGGCATGATCGAGGACGGGGCCAAATGGCTGGTCTGCCTGTCTGGCGGCAAGGACAGCTATACATTGTTGGCCGTTCTGCACGAGTTAAAATGGCGCGGTTTGTTGCCGGTTGACCTCGTTGCTTGCAACCTCGACCAGGGGCAGCCAGGCTTTCCCGCGACGGTCTTGCCAGCCTTCTTAGAAAAGATGGAAGTGCCGCATCGCATTGAATACCAAGATACTTATTCAATTGTGATGGACAAAATCCCGCAAGGTCGGACGTTTTGCGCGCTCTGCTCTCGCTTGCGCCGCGGCAATCTCTATCGAATCGCGCGCGAAGAAGGCTGTTCCGCCGTGGTGTTAGGCCACCATCGCGATGATATTCTCGAAACCTTCTTTATGAATCTCTTTCACGGTGGGCGCCTTGCAACCATGCCCCCTAAACTCTTGAACGAAGAAGGTGATCTCTTTGTTTATCGACCGTTGGCACATGTGGCAGAGGTCGATTGTGAGCGATTCGCCAAGGCGATGAACTACCCGATTATCCCCTGCGATCTTTGCGGGAGTCAGGATGGGTTGCAACGCCAGCAAGTGAAGCAAATCCTTGATGGGTGGGAAAAGAACAGCCCCGGACGCCGCAATGTCATGTTCAAAGCGCTCACCAACATCCGCCCATCGCATATGCTTGACCCAAAGCTTTTTGATTTCGCAGGGTTGATGCGGGATCAAGAAGAAGAGAATTCGATCGATTAGTTGGGTCGGCGTTAAGAGCCGAGTTACGGATTGCGTCTAGATTCCCAGTGTAAGACTCGGGAAAGGATACGCAATGAAGGCGGCCATCAACGCCCAATTTGGCAAAATACGTTTGTTTTTGCATCGTGGATTGAACGGACCTCAGGCCTTGGCATTCTTGCCTGCACTGGCCTTGGCGGCATTTTGGTTGGGTGGCGAAACCTTCCTGATCGCGGTTGCCCTTGGCTTGCCCGCAGTAATCCTTTTGGCTGGCAACTTTGCTCTACCGAATAGTGATCAAAGCGAACCCTCGGCCTACTCCGACGTTGTCAATAACATGACTGCCAACAAAATGTCCGATGCCTCACTGACTCAGGCCCGTGCGGTCAGCATGGCATCGGCTTGTATACTTGTAGAAGTCGATGGTTTGGAAGAAATCGCACAGCGAGGGGGGGATGCCACGGCCGAAGCCATGCGCGATTTATCTCTCAGCCGGATACGCAATACCCTAAGACGTGACGACCGTGCCGTAAGGATGAGCGACAGCCGATTCTTGATTCTATTGGCCCCCTCTATTCGCCTCGATCTTGAAGCCTTGCTACAGCTTTCGACACGGCTTCAAACCTCCGTCGAGGAACCCGCGTCACTTGAAAACTCCATGCGCTACTTATCTGCCTCGGTCGGTTTTTGCGGAAGCCCCCGTTTGCCCGATGATGCAACCGGCGCGCAAATGCTGGAATCAGCAGGTGTGGCGTTGAATGAGGCCATCAAAAATGGCCCTTCTGCTATCCGCGCATGGTCCGAAAACATGCGTGCCGCCCACAAAGAGCAGCAAAACTTGCGAACCGAAGTTGACCGTGCTTTGGCCAATGGACAAATCCAACCTTGGTTTCAGCCACAAATTTGCACCTCCACAGGGAGTATCAGCGGCGTCGAAGCGTTGGCGCGTTGGATCCACCCAGAGCGCGGAATCGTCCCACCGGCGCAATTCTTACGCGTGTTAGAAGACGCCGGACGCATGGAGCGATTGGGCGAAGTCATCTTGCAACACAGCCTCACCGCCTTGCGCAGTTGGGATCAGGCCGGTTTGGATATCCCAAGGGTGAGTGTCAACTTCTCGGACTCAGAACTGCGCGAACCCAACCTCGTTCAAAAAATCCAATGGGAGCTGGATCGCTTTGGTCTAACGCCACCCCGTTTGGGCATTGAAGTGTTGGAAACTGTCATTGCGGGATCACCCGAAGGGATCGTGGCACGGAACATTGTCGAGCTAGGAGAACTTGGTTGTCATATTGATCTGGATGATTTTGGCACCGGACACGCCTCCATCACCGCCCTTCGCAAATTCAAAGTCCACCGCCTGAAAATTGACCGGAGCTTTGTCACCCGCGTTGATCGCGACGAAGACCAACATCGTATGTTGGCAGCTGTGCTTGGCATGGCTGACCGACTTGGGTTGGAAACCTTGGCCGAAGGCGTCGAAAGCGTCGGTGAGCATGCGCTGTTGTCTCAACTCGGATGTGATCATGTACAAGGGTTTGGTATTGCGCGTCCCATGCCGGTCGATCAATTGGTTGATTGGGCCAAAGCCCATGCAAACCGTATCGAAGGGGCACAACGCCTCGGACGTGGGGCAAAATAGCGCGGCGCAGGCGGAACCGTCGAAGAATCCACTTGGCTTTGCATTGTAACCTGCCTTTATCCCCGAATCCCCTTGACCTTTGAGGCTTGGGGCGGTTGAACGCTCCGGTGACGTAGAACGGATAAGGCAGCGCCCCCTATGGACGAGCAAAACAAGAACCTGTTTCTTGCAACCGCACTAAGCTTTGTTGTGATCCTGGTCTGGTTCATTCTCTTTCCCCCTCCAGAAGAACCTCCAGTTGACCCCAACGCACCAGTTGCTATCGAAGGCGAAGCCCCTGTTGCAAGCGATGTGGCCGCGGCACCAACCGCAGCGCCAGGCAGCGCACCGGCTCAAGCTGCAGAAAGCACTGAGACCGTCGAAGCCCCGCGCGTCACGTTGAACACAGATCGCCTTGAAGGGTCGATTTCTTTGGTCGGAGGACGCATTGATGACCTTCGCCTCAAAGACTACCGTGTTTCACTCGACGAAGACTCCGAGATTGTCCAAATGCTGGACCCGGCCGGAAGCGACACCCCGTACTACGCTCTTTATGGGTGGGCCCCGGGTGCTGGTCTCACTTTGGATGACGTTCCAGGAGCCAACACACTTTGGTCCGTTGAAACCGGTGACACGCTGACCTCATCCTCACCAGTCATCTTGCGTTGGGATAGCCCTGCTGGTCTGACATTCCGACGCAATATCGGCATCGACGCCAATTACATGTTCTCGATCACTCAATCGGTCGAAAACACCAGCGGTGCGGCCGTTTCGTTGGCCCCTTACGGCATTCTTGCGCGCAAAGGCGAACCTGCTGATCTCAAGAACTTCTTCGTCTTGCACGAGGGCGTTGTGGCCATGGCCGACGGCACATTGTCTGAAATCGACTATGGCGACATGCCGGATTTCAACATCGTGCCAAGCGAAGGCGCGCGTGCCGAGGTGACACAGGTCGCTGAAAACGGCTGGATCGGGTTCACTGATCATTACTGGATGGCCACTCTCATCCCTGAGCCCGGTTCGGCTTACAAACAGGTCGCGAAATACGACGAAAGCCGCGATATTTACCAAACCGAAACCGTGCTGCCGACCGTTCAACTGGCTCCCGGTGCAACCGAAACCGCCAATACCCAATTGTTTGCTGGTGCCAAAGAATGGGAAACCATCCGCGCTTATGAAAAAGGTGGCGTACTTGGCTTCCTCGACTCGATTGACTGGGGTTGGTTCTTCTTCCTGACCAAGCCTATCTTTGCGGTCCTACACTGGCTCAATGCCGCCATTGGCAACATGGGTTGGGCGATCATCGGCTTGACCTTGGGCATCAAGGCCCTGCTCTTCCCGCTGGCCTATAAATCTTATGTCTCCATGGCCAAGATGAAAGAGCTTCAGCCTGAGATGGAGAAGATCAAAGAGCGCACTGGTGACGATCGTGAAAAGCTCCAGAAAGAAATGATGGCGCTCTACAAAAAGGAAAAGGTGAACCCGGCCGCCGGTTGCTTGCCAATCCTGATGCAGATTCCGATCTTCTTCTCGCTCTACAAGGTGATCTTTGTCACATTGGAACTGCGTCACGCCGCTTTCTTTGGCCCGTTCCAAGACCTGTCGGCCCCGGACCCAACCTCGCTCTTCAACCTATTCGGCTTGCTGCCTTTTGCCTCGCCAGAGCCGGGTTCCATTATGGCGTTGATCTTTATCGGTATCTTGCCGCTCCTCTTGGGGATCTCCATGTGGCTTCAGCAAAAACTGAACCCGGCACCCACCGATCCAACTCAGGCCATGATTTTCGCATGGATGCCTTGGGTCTTCATGTTCATGCTGGGTAGTTTTGCAAGCGGGCTTGTGGTGTACTGGATCGCGAACAACACGATCACATTCACGCAGCAGTACCTGATCATGCGCAGCCAAGGCTTCAAGCCTGACATTCTGGGCAACATCAAGGGCAGCTTCAAAAAGGCCACCAAGCCCGAGGAAAAATGACGCTAACCCTTGCTGAAATCTGGCGGTTCCCGATCAAAAGCCATGGTCGGGAACCGCTTTCGTTTACGGACCTGTCCATTGACAAGGCGCTGCCGTGGGATCGTGCCTGGGCCGTGGCCCATGACGCGAGCCAAGCCGACGGGAGCGAATGGGTGCCCTGTGGCCAGTTCTCGCGCGGTGCCAAGGCTCCGGGCTTAAGCGCGATTTCAGCCAAGCTTGATGAGATCACGCAGACCATCACCCTGTCCCATCCGGATCGCGACGATCTGACCTTCGACCCCGATACCGATGGCGACAAACTGATCGCTTGGGCGGGCGGCTTTATTCCCGAAAACCGGGCCCAATCGTCGCGTGTCATCCGCGGGCAAGGGTTTGGTTTTACCGACTGCCATTTTCAGTCAATCACACTGGGCAATATGGCCTCTCATCGGGCCGTTGAACAACGGGTTGGGCACCCGCTTTCAATCCATCGTTGGCGCTGCAACCTCTGGGTTGATGGCATGGCCCCATGGGAAGAGTTCGATTGGGTGGGCCATCAAGTCCGAATCGGCGACGCAATTCTAGAGGTGGTAGAGCGGACCGAACGCTGTCTTGCCACTCATAACAATCCTGACACTGGACGCCGGGACGACAATATTCTTGGGGCTTTGGATAGCTGGAGCCATCGCGACTTCACCGTTCAAACCAAGGTTGTTCACCCCGGCCGCATCCAACAGGGCGATAAGGTACAAAGACTGTGACACAACAACTTCCTTTCCCATTGGTCGATGAGCCAGAGGCCGACGTCATCGAAGCCGCCCGCATTTTGTTCGCCGGCGAAGTCGAGTTTCTCAAAGGCGTGGTTGCGATGGACGGACTACCACCCGATGACCGCGCCGAAGTGTGCTTTGCCGGGCGTTCCAACGTTGGTAAATCTAGCCTGATCAATGCGTTGACCGGGCGCAAAGGCTTGGCGCGTGCCTCCAACACCCCCGGCCGTACGCAAGAAATCAACTATTTCACCTTGGCTAACGATCATTATCTCGTCGACCTGCCCGGCTATGGCTTTGCCAACGCCCCGGTCGATGTGGTGGCAAAATGGCAGAACCTTCTGAAAAACTACCTTGCCGGCCGCGCCAGCCTGCGCCGCGCCTTTGTGCTGATCGACTTTCGCCATGGCGTCAAAGCCGTCGACGAAGAGATCATGACGCTGCTCGACAAATCCGCCGTGACCTTTCAGGTTGTTTTGACCAAATCGGACAAGGTGAAAGCCAAGGATCACGACAAGGTTTTGGCACAGGTGCGTGGCGCATTGGCCAAACATCCGGCTGCCTATCCTGAAATGGTCCTCACCAGCAGTGAAAAAGGCGACGGTATCGCCACGCTGCGCGCGATCATTGCCGGACTGGCCTAGCATTTCGGGCCAAGACACGGCAAAACCAGTGCCAGCCTAATGCTTTGGGGACCGACGATGAGAAAGCAGAACATGACCAGCAACTGGATTGAAACCGCCCGCACCCTGTCCGAAGCTTTGCCCTATTTGCAGCGCTACACCGGTGCGATCGTGGTGGTGAAATTCGGCGGAAACGCGATGGGCGATGATGCCGCGATGGCGCAATTTGCCCGTGACATCGTTTTGATGCGTCAAGTTGGAGTGAACCCCGTTGTTGTTCATGGCGGTGGGCCGATGATCAATGATCTGCTTGGTCGTTTGAACATCGAATCGCACTTTGTTCGGGGCAAGCGGGTGACCGATGCGGCCACCGTCGAAGTCGTGGAAATGGTTCTGACTGGTCAGGTCAACAAGCGCATTGTTCAGGCCATCATGGGCGAAGGTGGGCGCGCCGTTGGCCTTTCGGGTAAGGACGACAACCTGATGGTGTGTGAACCCGATAACCCGGAATTGGGCTTTGTCGGTCGCCCGGTGGAAATGAATGCACAGGTCCTTCATGACCTGTTCGCCGCTGGCATCATCCCGGTTGTTGCCCCCGTGGGCACCGGCCCCAATGGCCAAGATACCTATAACGTCAACGGTGACACCGCCGCTGGCGCGATTGCCGGGGCGCTCAAGGCCGATCGTTTGCTGCTTTTGACCGATGTCGAAGGCGTCAAAGATGGATCTGGTGAGGTTGTGACCGAAATGACCCCCGACGATGTGCGACGCATGACCAGCGATGGCACCATTGCCGGTGGCATGATCCCCAAGACCGAGACCGCTTTGAAGGCGATTGATCAGGGGGTACGCGGCGTCGTCATTATTGATGGCCGCGCCGAAAACGCCTGTTTGCTTGAGCTCTTTACCGAACATGGATCGGGCTCGATGATCCGCCCCGCGGATTTGCCCCCCCTATCGGAATGATCGACGCGGCGGGCATTGACCATGCGGCGCGGGGTCTTGGCCTCGCGCTACGTGGCGTGCTGCACCCCAAACCGGATGCCACGCTTGACGGGGCGACCCAGACTCTTGTCTTGCTCGGGCCTGACGAACCGAACTTTTGGGACGTGTTCACACGGTCACCAGAGTACTTAGATGGTGAACCCGATCCCATGGATCGCTGGTCAAAGCGCATCGCCACGCCGCTTGCCGAACGTTGGCAGGGACAGGCGCTTTTTCCATCCGATGGCCCGCCCTACCCGCCGTTTCTTGGCTGGGCAACGGCGTCGGGGGCGGCTTGGTCCTCACCTGTTGGGCTTTTGGTTCACAAAGACGCAGGACTTTTTGTCAGCTATCGCTGCGCCATTGCCCTGCCCTTTCACGTACCTGTGCCAGCCCCTTCAATGCCCCCCTGCAAAACCTGCGACGCGCCATGCGAGAGTGCCTGCCCAGTTTCCGCGATCGCCAAAGATCACCCCTATGATGTTGCGCGATGCAAGGCCCATATGCGCAACCCCGACGGGGTAGAATGCCGCGAAAACGGCTGTTTGGTGCGGCGCGCCTGCCCGGTTGCGACAAATTTCCGCCGTTTGCCTGCACAGTCCGCTTTCCACATGGCCGCATTTCTGAAAAACTGACGCTATGAAACGTCTTATTTTGATGCGCCACGCCAAATCCGATTGGTCGCTCGGCGAAGAAGATCACACCCGTCCACTCAACCCACGCGGCAAAGCCTCGGCTGTTACCTTGGGAAAGTGGTTGCGCGATCAAAAGATTGAGCCTGATGAGGTGTTATGTTCAAGCGCCACGCGGACGCGCCAAACTCTGGACGGGCTCAACCTTGATGCCAAGACCCGCTTTGAACCGTCGCTATACTTGGCCGATCCGTCGGTGATCTTGGATGTTCTAAGCTCCGCCACTGGTGACACGGTGCTGATCCTGGCCCATAATCCGGGGATCGCCATGTTGGCTCAGGGCATGGTCTCGCACCATCACCCGCATCCCCGGTTTGCCGACTATCCGACCGGGGCGACCCTAGTTGTCGATTTTGATTGTGAGAGCTGGGACAAAGCAGAACCCGGCACAGGCCGAGCTCATAGCTTTGTTATTCCACGAGAATTAGAAGACGCGCGTTAGCGGAAAGGCGGGCTATAGAGCAATCCGCCATCTGTCCATTGCGCGTTTAACCCGCGCGACAGGCCAATGGGCGTGTTCTCACCGATGTTCTTTTCAAACAACTCGCCATAGTTTCCGCCGGCGCGAATGGCATTGACCGCCCAGTCCGATGGCAGCCCTAGCATTTCACCCAACAACCCTTCGGTACCAAGCAACCGATTGATTTCCGGGTTGTTTGTGCCTTCCAAAAGTTCATCCACATTGGCCGATGTCACGCCCAGCTCTTCGGCTGCGATAAGCGAATTGAGCGTCCAACGCACCACATCCGCCCATTCATTATCATCATGACGGACCGCAGGGCCGAGTGGCTCTTTGGAGATGATTTCGGGCAACAGAACGTGGTCACCGGGGGCCTCAAAGGTGGCGCGAATGGCCGCCAATCCGGATGCATCTGTGGAATATACCTCGCATGCGCCTTCCAAATAAAGGGTCTGCGCCTCGGCGGTCGATTCTATTGGGATTTCGTCATAGTCGATATTATTGCGCTCAAAGAACTCCGACAGGTTCGGCCCTGTGGTCGTATCCGTTTGAACGCAAACGGCTTTTCCGTTTAGCTCTTTGGCCGAGGAAATGCCCGACGCCTTGGGGACCATGAACCCCTGACCGTCGTAATAATTGATACCTGCAAATTCCAGTTTCAGATCGACATCCGCCGACATGCTCCACGTTGTATTGCGGGCCAGCATGTCGATTTCACCAGACAAGAGCGCTGTGAACCGGGACTTATTGGTGGTCGGGACAAATTGTACCGCCGTCGGATCGCCCAAAACAGCAGCGGCCACCGCGCGGCAAAGCCCCACGTCAAACCCATGCCATTCTTCGTTGGCGTCTTGCGACGCAAAGCCGACCAGACCGGAATTCACCCCGCATCTGAGCACGCCATGCGCTTTGACGTCATCCAATGTGCCTGCCTCTGCGGCTCCCGCAGCACCCAAAAGCGCGCTAAGGAGTATAAAATTCCGCATATTTCCCTCTTCTCAGGTTTATGCCTCGAAACAACGAGAAGCCCTTGTACGCGGGCCTTAGCTACCAATATTCGGGCGTCCCTTCCCTGCGACTATGAGTTTGGGCGATTTAGCGCTTCAACGTCAAGGCAAGATACCGCCGATAGACCTGTTTTACAGGCTTCTATACCTATGATTCACTGATCTTTGCTCTCGTCCGTTGTGCTTGCCTGTCGATAAAACAATTCCGCAAAGACCAGCTCGCTTTTCTTGCGGTTTGCCAATTCGCTCGCCTCTTCATCCTCGCCCCATTGCTCCTCCTGCCAGGCTTCATCAAGCCGCGACAGGTCCCACAAGGTTTCCGCGTCGTGTAGACGATAAGTTGCTGCGAATCCAAGGATCAAAGAGCCGGTCATCGACACAAGGTCGTGAAACGCCGCCAATTGGAACGGCGTGAATTGATGCACTTTGGCCGTCAACCCGGCCAGAACTTTGCCGTCTTGGGCGGCATGCATAATGCCTGTGCGCGGCTCTAACCGGGCGTCCAGGGTTTCCGCCGCCCAATCCAGAACCGGATCCCATTTCTCGGCCTGACGTGCCGCCAATTCCGCCGGGCTTTCGGCGCGATAGCACAAAAGATCAGCATCGCCATAAGCAGCCAACATATCCGCGACTTCGCCGAACTGGGTTGCGACCTTGTCCAAGGCCGAATTTGACATGCGGGTAAAGGGCATGGTCGCCGGGTCGATTTTATCGTCTTGCGCCTGCCATTCCTGTGCAATCGCGTCCGCCAAAGCGCGCGTCGGCACAATCAACGGCGTCTTGGCCGGCGTTCTGACATTGCGGCCATCCAAGGTCACGGAAAACCCGTTTTCAACCTCGATGGTTTCGGCGGCTGTCCAAAACCGCTTGGGTGCCCATTCGCTCATTCGAAACCTCCCAAAAGCTGCTCGATCGCCTGTTCAAGCGCGCCTGCGTCGTGAACCAATGCATCCGCATGCGCAAGCGCTTTGTCGTTGTGATAGCCCCAGCCAACGCCAATTGCCTTGAACCCGGCGGCATGGGCCATATCCATGTCGAAACTGGTGTCGCCAATCATCACTGCATGCGCCGCCTCGGCCCCGCTTTCGCGCAGGGTTGCCTGCAACATGGATGGGTGGGGTTTGGATGGATGATCGTCGGCGACCTGAGTCGTTATAAAACGCGCCGGCAAATCCAGCCCTTCAAGCAAGGCCGTCAATCCGCGCCGTGATTTCCCCGTGGCAATCCCGAGCAACAGGTTGTCATGCTTGGCCAACCGACCCAACAAGGCGGATATCCCATCGTAAAGTGGCGAATGCCCACCTTTGCGACGCAAATCTGCATAGCTGTCCTTATAGGCCTCAACCATCTGATCTCGAATGGTTTCCCCGACCTCTGGCACAAGCTGCGCCATGGCTTGGGGCAAGGACAGACCGACAATCGACAACACCTGCGCCTTGGGAGGCAAAGCCACATCCACGCTGGCAAAGGCCGCCTGCATTGACGCCAATATATCACCCTGACTGTCGACGAGGGTGCCATCGACATCAAATACCGCCAGTTTCAACGTCACGTTTACAGACCCTCAAACGGATCATCATCCGCAAAGCTTTCTTCCCAGCCCAGCGTGTCCCAGCTTTGCGCCATGTGATCGGGAAGCGGTGCCTTGATCGTCACAACCTTGCGGGTCACCGGGTGCACAAAGCTCATTGAGCGGGCATGAAGATGAAGCTTTTTCGAGATCATGCCGCCAAGCTGAGCCCCCCACCCATCACCAAGGTTTTCCTGACCCGATCCACCATATTTGCCGTCGCCAATAATCGGATGGCCAATCTCGGCCATATGGGCGCGCAATTGGTGGGTCCGTCCGGTGATCGGCTCCATCGCCACCCAAGCGGCGCGTGACGCAACCCGGTACAGTGTTGCATAAAGCGTATGGGCGCGTTTCGCCCCGGGCGTGCTATCCATGTCGCGCGGATGCACAGCGATCATTTTCTCGCCACCGCCCGACGGACCATGCCCCGGCGCTTTGACCAAACCATAGCGGATTTCGCCGAGGTAAGGCACCGGCACACCGCCCACCAAAGCCCAATAAATCTTGCGGGTTTCTTTGTGGCGAATGGCATCTGTTAGCCCTTTGGCCACTTCACGAGACCGGGCCAACAACAACACACCGGATGTGTCCTTGTCCAAACGGTGCACAAGTCGCGGCTTTTCATCGCTGCCGAACTTTAGCGCTTCGGAGAGGCCGTCCACATGGCGGGTTTGTTTGCTGCCGCCTTGGGTCGCCAAACCGGGCGGTTTGTTCAAGGCAATCACATGATCGTCTTTCCAGAGCACACAGCTTTGGATCATCTGAGCATCGGCGTCCGACACGCGCGGCTGTGGTTTGGGTTCGGATTTAACCTCACTGGCATCCGGGAGCGGCGGGATGCGCACGGTTTGCCCAACTTCTAAACGGGTCGAGGCTTTGACCCGGCCGCCATCCACCCGAAGCTCGCCTTTTCGGCACATCTTTTCGATACGGCCCTGCCCCACATGCGGGAACATCCGTTTTAGCCAGCGGTCAAGGCGCTGATCCCCTTCGCCCGGGGCAATCGTTAGGGTCTGAACACGGCTCATGAGGCAAAGCTCCGGGCTAAAAGGAGGCCGGCAAACAGCGCGGCAATGGAAAAAACAACAGAGGCCAGCACATAGCCTGCGGCAAGGGTGACGTCACCCCTTTCATACAGGGTCGCCGCATCAAGCGAAAACGCCGAAAAGGTGGTGAACCCGCCCAACACTCCGGTCATCAAGAACGGGGCAAATCGCGTCCCCGACAGATGCGCCAGCACAACCACGATCACCCCCATCATAAACGAGCCGACAATATTGACGACCAACGTCCCCCACGGGAACCCCGCCCCAAGCCAGCGCATCGCGCCAACCCCGGTCAGATAGCGCAAAACAGCACCGATTGCGCCACCAAGCGCCACTTGAACAAGGGTGAAAATCATCAACGTCTGTTGCCTGTACGCGGTCTTAGAGTCAAGACGCCTTGAGGGGGGTTACCCCTGCGTTGCACCGGTTTTCACCACGTCTTTGAGCGCGCTTAGAAACCCTGTCACCGCCGACTGGAGCGCTCTTTCGTCAAGCTGCAACAAATCGGGTTCAGTCCAAGCCGTTTCGGGGTCCAACCGCGCGATCAAATCTTGACGTTGCCGTTCTTGATCAGCGCCAAGCGGCAACCGACCCGCCACATCGAGCAATTCGTACAACCGATGCACCTTGCGCAGAATGCGAAACGCCTCGATCATCCGTGGTCCAAGGGTTGGGTCCACCCGCCAATCGGCCCCTTTGAACACATCCTGTGACACCCGTTGCCCGGCCCCAAGGCAGTCAAACTTCAAACACCCGGCAAACCCCTTGGCCAATCGCTCCGCATGAATTTTGCAGCCAAATTCGGCATTTAAGTGGGTACATCCAGCCCCAGCAGGTTTGGAAATGGCAAAATCCGGGCTTGGTTCAAACTCAAACGCCATACAGCAAAGCGCCGCACAGCGGCTGCAATCGGCCTTTAGGTCAAGCCCGCTCACGCCTCACCTTCGCGCCGGGCGCGCAGCTTGGCGAAATAGGCAACGCGCTTGCCCAATTCGCGTTCGAATCCACGCTCAACCGGGGTGTAATAGCTCTGCCGCCCCATTTCTTCGGGGAAATAATCCTGACCGGAGAACCCATCTTCGGCGTCATGGTCATAGGCGTATCCGGCCCCATAGCCCTGATCCTTCATCAACCGGGTTGGGGCGTTCAAAATATGCTTGGGCGGGATAAGCGACCCGGTTTTTTTCGCCGCCTTGCACGCCGCCTTATAGGCCACATAAACCCCGTTCGATTTCGGAGCCAGCGCGATGTAAACCAGCGCCTGCGCCAGCGCCAACTCGCCCTCGGGAGAGCCGAGCCGTTCGTAGGTTTCCCAGCTTTGAAGGCACACCGATTGCGCCTGTGGATCGGCCAATCCGATATCTTCGACCGCCATCCGGGTGATCCGGCGCGCCAAAAACCGCGGGTCCTCGCCCGCGTCTAACATCCGCGCAAACCAATAGAGCGCCGCGTCCGGGTCGGAACCGCGCACCGATTTATGCAGCGCTGATATGAGGTTGTAATGCCCGTCACCGGATTTGTCATATTGCGCCGCGCGTTTCATCAACCGTGATGTCAACGCATCGGTGTTTAGCGGCGCATCAACCTTCCACGACATCACTTGCTCAATCAAGTTGAGAAGCGCCCGCCCATCTCCGTCGGCCATTTCGATCAACGCCGGGCGCGCGCCATCGTCCAAGGGCAGTTCGCGATCCAATTCACCCTCGGCCCGTTGCGCCAGTAATTCCAGATCGGTTGGAGCCAATCGCTCCAAAACCAACACCTGTGAGCGGCTCAACAAAGCGGCGTTAAGCTCAAACGATGGGTTTTCCGTCGTCGCCCCCACCAAAAGAATGGTGCCGTCTTCCATATGCGGCAAAAACCCATCCTGCTGGGCTTTGTTAAAGCGATGAATTTCATCGACAAAGAGCAAGGTCCCCTGCCCGGTTTTGCGCCGCAGCTTGGCGGCCTCAAACACTTTGCGCAACTCCGGAACACCGGTGAAAATCGCGCTGATCTGGACAAAATGCATGTCCGTCGCATCGGCCAGAAGCCGCGCAATCGTGGTTTTGCCCACGCCGGGCGGCCCCCAAAAGATGATCGAGCCAAGCGTTCCGGCCTCAAGCATCACGCCCAATGGGGCCTCTGGCCCCAAGACCTGCCTCTGTCCAATCACATCCGACAAAACCTTTGGCCTTAAGCGGTCGGCCAAGGGACGCGGGGCCGTATCGGGAACGGCATCGGATGTATCAAACAAGTCAGCCAAAGGTCAGATCCGGAATTTTAGGGTCAGGCGACGGTTACCACGCAACGCATCGATCCGCACCCGCCTACCGGATTTTCGCAGCAAATCCCCAACATCAGAAGGCGAGGTGATTTCGCGGCCATTCACACCCAGAACAACATCACCTTTCTTTAAGCCGATCTTGGCTCCTGATCGTCCTGGGGTCATCACAATGATCCCCTGACCATCGCCAGAAAGCCCAAGTTCGGCCAAAACCGCCGGGTTGATCCGGGCAAGGGTTAACCCTTCTAAAACCTCACGCCGCCCCAAGGTTACCTGATCACGCGCCGGGATTTCCGGGGGGCTGATCATTGCAACAGCGGCTTGTTTTTCGGTGCCGCGCGACACGTAACTCACCTGCGCCTTATCGCCAATGCGACGCACCGACATCCGAAACAGCATTTCCGCCGGGGTGTTCACCTGCAAACCATCGACGCTCAGAACCACGTCGCCGGGCACCAAACCGGCCTCGGCAAAGGGGCTTTGGGGATGCAAATCGGCAATCAACACCCCACCGGGCAGGTTCAGACCCAGACTATCCGACAGATCCGCATCCACCGGTTGGCCGGTCATGCCAGCCCAAGGTCGATTGAACTGATTCTGTCCGGCGCGGGCCTGATCAACAAATGACGCCACCAAGGCCGATGGGATCGCAAAGCCAATGCCATTTGATCCCCCCGACCGCGTCAGGATCGAGGTGTTGACCCCAATCAAATCGCCGTTGATATCAATCAACGCCCCACCGGAATTGCCCGGATTGATCGGTGCATCGGTCTGGATGAAATAGCCGCGCGCATTGCCCGTCGCGGTGCCAGAGCGCGCCAAACCAGAGACAATCCCCGACGACACGGTCTGGCCAACACCAAAGGGGTTGCCGATCGCCAAAACCAATTCGCCGACTTCAACCGTATCGCTATCACGCAATGACAGATGCGGCATGTCCGACGCGTCACGCAATTTCAGGATCGCCAAATCGGCCTCTTCGTCCCCCAACATCACATCGGCCACAAATTCGCGGCGGTCATTCAGAACAACGCGAATATCGGTCGCCATGCCAACAACATGGTAGTTCGACACGACAATCCCATCATCGGACAAGATCACCCCAGAGCCGAGCGAGTTTTGCACCCGAGGACGGCTCTGAAAATCCCGGAACAGGTTGTTGAAAAACGGATCATCCGCAAAGGGGCTGCGTTGTTGAACCACACGCCGGGCATAGATGTTGACCACGGCTGGGGCGGCTTCTTTGACCAAGGGCACAAAGCTTAGGCTAATTTCAGCGTTGGATTGCGGAACACGGGTTTCGGCCCAAGCCGGGGCGGCAAACATGGTCAGGATCAGAAAAACACGCAGCAACATAGGCTCCCTTTCTTCAAATGCCACTTTGATATGCGGCTGCATCGGGATGATTGCAAGCTGTGACTATGGCTTGGTGATCATACAAGAGATAGTAAAGGGTCATGGCGACAGGGAGTGAACCACCATGACCCGTTGCGCGTTACCCGGCCTTGCGGGTAAGCACGCTACGGCGCTGGCGGACATCGTCCGACAATTCGCGCAGACAGTTTTGGGTTTGCGACCAATCAATGCAACCATCGGTGATCGACTGACCGTAGACCAGAGGCGCCGCGCCGAGCTTTTGTGCGCCACCTACAAGGTTGCTTTCGATCATAACGCCCATGATCCGGTGATCTCCACGGGCGATTTGCCCGCCAACATTGGCCAGAACTTCGGGCTGGCGTTCGGGGAGCTTGCTGCTATTGGCGTGGCTGGCATCAATCATCACCTGCGGGCGCACACCGTCAAGTTCCGCTTTGTGACACAGGGTGTCGACCGAAGCCTCGTCATAGTTGGTGCCCTCGCCACCGCGCAGAATCACGTGGCAATCCGGATTGCCATGGGTGCCAACAATCGCAGCTTGTCCGCTTTCGCTGAGACCCATGAAATGATGCGGTTGCGCCGAGGACCGCACCGCGTCGAGCGCGATTTGGATATTGCCGCGGGTGCCGTTCTTGAACCCAACGGGGCAGCTCAGGCCCGACGCCATTTCGCGGTGAATCTGGCTTTCGGTGGTGCGCGCACCAATCGCCGCCCAACTCACCAGATCGGCCACGTATTGCGGAACAGCCGTATCAAGGAACTCGGTCCCAACCGGCAGACCCATCTCGTTGATCTCTAGCAATAGTTCACGCGCGGCTTGCAAGCCTTCGTTGATCGCGAATGACCCGTCGAGATGCGGGTCGTTGATCAACCCTTTCCAACCGCCAATTGTGCGCGGTTTTTCGAAGTACACCCGCATGACGATTTCCAGCGTATCGGCGCATTCCACCCGCAGCGCCTGAAGCTTGCGCGCGTAGTCAAGCGCCGCATCAGGGTCATGGATCGAACAGGGTCCGGTGACGGCGATAACGCGATCATCCTCGCCTTTTAGAATGCGCTGAATGGCATTGCGCCCGCCTTGTACGGTCTGCGACGCCGCATCCGACAAGGGGAGTTGCGCGCGCAGGGCGGCGGGGGTGGTGAGTTCTTGCATCTGGGTGACGCGAAGGTTCTGGGTGGCGATGGGCATGGGCTTCTTCCTGAATGGGATGCCCCCGGAGCTGGATACAAAAAAACCGCCCTCGGGGGCGGTCGGTGGTATCTCGTTTTTGCGTTATGTCAGAACGCGCAAACCCCTCCGTCCGCCTTATGGCTCGGATAATAAAAGTACCAAAATGTTGCGTACGATTGGGTCATGCGCCAAACGTTAGCGCCGGATTGACGGTCTGTCACCCCGAAAACGACCAAAAATCGAAAAACGCCTAACCACATATTCTGCAACGATAATATTGACAGATGCGCCAAGTATTGACGCTGGAACGAACGATATTTCAAAGGCGGTGCCCCAAATCAACTCGGAAAGATTGATCCCGATGCGGGCCGTCGAGACCGACAAGGCAAGCGCATAACCACGAATCATAAAAGCCCGATGCCGGGCAATTTGGCGGGACCGCACAGCAACAACAGCCAACCAAAAACAGGCAAACAACGCCGCCACCACCCCAAATGTGCCGAGTTGCGTCAACAGCCCGCCCACAGCCGGAAACACCAAAACCATCCAAAGAACAGCCAAGCCCGACGCCACGCCAAGGCTCACAGAGAGACGCCCCAGAAAGCGATGAATTGCAGGGTGCAGTGATCGAAGGCGCGCGGAAAACTGAAGCGGGCCAATCAGAAAGAACACCAAGCCGGGCAAAAGATGCGCAAGTGTCACCCAAGGGTGATCCGCATATCTCTGATTGACCCAATCCAATGTCGTCCATGACTGGGTCACAAATATCAGCCGGTCGACCGTGCCTATGATAACAGGCAGCGAAACCAGATACAGAAACGGAACAAGCACCAGACGTGACATGCCTAAGCTCTATCAGGTCTGTCCCCAAAAAAAAGGCCCCACCCAAGCGGGTGAGGCCTTTGGAATTCTCGGTCGAGAAAAGCTTACTCGTCAGCGGCTTCTGCTGCTTCGAGACGGGCTTTGTCCGCTGCGCCTTTGGCGTCAACGTCGCGGTCAACCAGTTCGATGATCGCCATAGGCGCCATGTCACCGTAACGGAAGCCAGCTTTCAGAACACGGCAATAGCCGCCCGAACGCTCGGCGTAACGTGGGCCAAGAACGGCGAACAATTTCGCAACGTCTTTGTCTTCTTTCAGCTGAGCAGCTGCCTGACGACGGGCGTGCAGATCGCCGCGCTTGCCCAGGGTGATCAGCTTGTCGATGACGCGCTTGAGTTCTTTTGCCTTAGGCAAAGTGGTTTTGATTTGCTCATGTTCGATGAGCGAGCCTGCCATGTTCGAGAACAACGCCTTGCGGTGTTCGTGTGTACGATTAAGGCGGCGGTATCCGCGCTTGTGACGCATATGTCTAACTCCAGAATGTGCCCTCTACGGGCTGTTTTGCTTTGTCTGGCTGGCGATGCGTGTCACCAGCTCTCCTTGGGGCCTAGGCCCAGAACCGGGCGACACGGGGCCGCCCAGATGTAGGGTGGGGTTTTACCCCACCAAACTTAAAAGTTGTCTTCGAGCTTCTTGGCCAGATCTTCGATGTTGTCTGGTGGCCAGTCTTCGACGTCCATGCCGAGGTGCAGCCCCATACCCGACAGCACTTCTTTGATCTCGTTCAAAGATTTGCGGCCAAAGTTTGGTGTGCGCAGCATTTCTGCTTCGGTCTTCTGAATGAGATCGCCGATATACACTATATTGTCGTTCTTCAGGCAGTTTGCAGACCGGACAGACAGTTCCAGCTCGTCCACTTTCTTGAGCAGAAGTGGGTTGAACTCGAGACCATCATCATCGTCTTGACGCTGAGCCGACTCAGGCTCTTCGAAGTTGACGAAGATCGACAGCTGATCCTGAAGGATACGCGCAGCAAAAGCCACGGCATCTTCGGGGCTGATCGAGCCATCGGTCTCGACCTTCATGGTCAGCTTGTCATAGTCCAGAACCTGACCTTCGCGGGTCGGCTGAACGTCATAAGCAACCTTTTTGACCGGCGAATAGATCGCATCGATCGGGATAAGGCCAATAGGCGCATCTTCCGGCTTGTTCTTGTCAGCCGAGACATAGCCTTTGCCAGTGTTCACAGTGAATTCCATGTACACTTCGGCACCTTCGTCCACGTGACACAGCACATGATCGCGGTTCAGGATCTCGATACCGGCGCTTTCGGTGATGTCACCAGCGGTTACAACACCTGGGCCTTTGGCGCTTACGGACAAACGCTTGGGGCCTTCGGCTTCCATGCGGATCGAAACACCCTTGAGGTTCAGGATGATGTCGGTGACGTCTTCGCGAACACCGTCAACAGACGAGAATTCGTGCAAAACGTTGTCAATCTGAACGCTTGTGATGGCCGCGCCCTGAAGGCTCGACATCAAAACGCGACGCAGTGCGTTGCCCAATGTGAGACCAAAGCCGCGTTCGAGCGGTTCAGCAACAACAGTGGCTTTGCGTGCGGGATCGTTGCCGGGTTTGATTTCAAGCTGTGTTGGCTTGATCAGTTCGGCCCAATTCTTATGGATCATGCAAGTCCCTCCATACCTGTCCGGTCCCCATGTCCAAAGGTCCAGACGCCCGAGGTTTCAAAACGGCGTGTTGGGGCCGGACAAATGCCAGGCCCCAACACGTTATTATTGCGATTAAACGCGGCGGCGCTTTGGTGGGCGGCAGCCGTTGTGCGCGATTGGGGTCACATCACGGATCGAAGTGATGTTGAAACCAACAGCGGCAAGGGCGCGGAGCGCCGATTCACGACCCGAACCGGGGCCCTGAACTTCAACTTCGAGTGTCTTAACACCGTGCTCTTGGGCTTTTTTGCCCGCATCTTCTGCAGCCAGCTGAGCAGCGTAAGGAGTCGATTTACGCGACCCCTTAAAGCCCATGGTGCCAGCGGAGGACCAAGAGATTGCGTTACCCTGAACGTCAGAGATCAGGATTTTGGTGTTGTTAAAGGTCGAGTTCACATGCGCAACGCCAGCTGCGATGTTCTTGGAGACCTTTTTCTTGCCTGCGCGGCGAGTATCACGTGCCATAGGTCAGTGTCTCCCTTACTTCTTCTTGCCTGCGATGGCCTTTGCGGGGCCTTTGCGGGTACGAGCGTTGGTGTGCGTACGTTGACCACGTACAGGGAGGTTACGACGGTGGCGCAGGCCACGGTAGCAGCCGAGGTCCATCAAACGCTTAACGTTCATGGTCACTTCGCGGCGCAGGTCGCCTTCGACGGTGTAGTTTGCATCGATGTGCTCACGGATCGCCAATACTTCGGCGTCAGAAAGCTCATTTACGCGGCGTGTGGCGTCGATGCCGACCGCTTCGATGATAGCAGCAGCCGAAGTGTGGCCGATACCTGTGATATATGTGAGTGCGATAGGCACCCGCTTGTTGGTCGGGATGTTAACGCCGGCAATACGTGCCAATGTGCATCTTCCTTTTTGTTGCGAGTCCGTAGAACCGGGCCCTTTTTTCACAACATGAGGCCCGAGGCAAAAGCCGCCGGGCCGTAGCTGATCAGGTGATCTGCGCCATGGGGGCGACCCACTTTGCATAAATGATTCTCATAGAGAGATGTGGGTGGGTATGACCATTTCGCGCCCACGTCAAGTGTGTTCGGGACACTCTGGCGAAACGGTGAAAGAAAATGCTTTTCAGGCATATCGGGAAAATGCGATCATCCACACAACCTGCGTTTTCACGGTCCGATTTATGCTTATCCAAGTCCTTTATACAAGCCGATCCATTTTCCCCCGCGGCGATCTCAGCGACATAGACATTCTTAGGCAAGCTGCAGAAAACAATCGCTCTAGGAACATTAGCGGCGCTTTGCTGCGGGACGAACGCCGATTTTTGCAGATACTCGAAGGCGACACTCTCAAGGTCCTTCCCCTGCTGCAACAAATCCAACAGGACCCGCGCCATTTCGACATGGCCATCCTGTTTCAACGCAGCATCAAAGAGCGGACCTTTGGCAGCTGGTCCATGGGCTATGCAGAGATTGATGCTGCTACTGTGGCCGCCTTTGACAACATCAATAAATCATACACAGACGCGCTAGAGCAGCTGTTAAATGGAGTCTTGCCAGACCTTCATACTCCAGCCCTCGGACACTTTGACTCCGAGAAAAAGCCACGACCGCGCCTCACCTGAACATCAAGATTTTTCGGATTTTGAACCGAACGGACCTGACAACGCCAGAATAGCCTAAAGATGGCGATCCGCTTCGAAACAACACTCTACAAGTGACTCAAACTCTGAGAGAAATTCCTGCGCTTTTAACGCCACCTTGTCGCGCGGCCCCTCATATGCCCGTCGCCCCCACTCGTGTGGCACAAAAACGAGCCGCTCGCCAACCAAACTGTCAACCGTTTCCAAGCTCCCGAACGCCTTCGGCGCATAGAGCGTTCGTGACGTCAAACGGGCTGCAAGGTGGGCATGTAACATGCAAATTGCGGCAGCTCACAGCAAAACAGATTTAACCACACGGACTTTAGTGTCCGACACTTCCAAAGTGGTGTTACCCCATTCACATTCCCCTTTGGCAGGCGAAACCTGTTCAATGTCAGATGTTCCAGTGATGGCATCTGATCAATCCAGGACAAACTGTCGATCTGGACCTCTTTGCCAGCGCCACCTTCGATCACCAAACATCGCAAAGCGTTTAAATCAGCTAAACTGGAAAGCCCCGCACCTATGCCTGCCCCGGTGATCACCAGAGAGCGCAAATTTGGCAGATACACAACAATGCGCAACCACTCAGGGTTCGAGACGTCTCTCAAAACCAGTTCTTGGATTTGGGCATAGGGCCGCGTGTCCAATGGCGGGGCCTTTTGCAAGCCAAACAACCGGACTCTTTTCAAATCTGGTTTCCCGTCCAATTCGGCCAATTGGCTTTGGGTCGGGCGGACAATTGTCAGCTTTCCTTGGACGCCCGAAACCTGATTATCGGGGTTCCGACGGTATCAGATGAAAAAGAAATAGCGCGCTGACCTGAAGCCAGCGCGCTATAGGTGGTTATCAATTGTTGCGATTGGTCAACCGACCAATGTCATGGCTGCGCCCGTAATCGACAAAGCCACTTTCCGCGCTCAACCGTCCATCTTCTCGGCAATCGCCGCCTTGATCTCGTTGATCTCACCAAGGCCGTCCACACGGCAATGCTGACGCAAGGCGTAGTAGTAGCCGATCAATGGCGCGGTCTGTTTGTAGTATTCCATCAAACGGGTGCGCAGACTGTCTTCGTTGTCATCTGCCCGGCGTTTGAAATCAGACGCACCACAGTTGGTGCATTTCTCATCTTCTGGGATCGGCTTGGTGATGTCGTTATAGACTTCACCACAGCTTCCGCAGGTTGAACGCGCCGTGATCCGCTTGACCAGCGCTTCGTCCTGCACACGCAGTTCGACAACCAGATCGAGCTTTTGGCCCATCTCTTCCAGCAGTTCAGACAAAGCGTCCGCCTGCTTGAGAGTCCGTGGAAAGCCATCAAAGATGAAGCCGTTGGCTTTGACCGTCTGCAGCTTTTCACGAATCAGACCGATCACGATCTCATCTGTAACCAGCTGGCCCTTGGCCATCACCTCGGCCACTTTCAGGCCCATCTCGGTTCCACTGTCTTTGGCTTCCCGCAACATGTCGCCCGTTGAGAGCTGCACCATGCCACGTTCTTCTACCAAAAGACGTGCTTGTGTACCTTTACCTGCCCCTGGAGGCCCTAAAAGAATAATATTCATCGACGCGCCGGCCCTTTCCGCTTGCGAGCCTTACCTTTACCGCGAAGCTGCGACTTCTGAATAAGACCTTCGTATTGATGTGCTAGCAGATGGCTCTGTACTTGCTGAATGGTATCCATTGTCACACTTACGACAATAAGCACCGATGTCCCGCCGAAATAGAACGGAATTGCGAACTGAGCCCGCAGAATTTCCGGCAAAAGGCAGACAGCCGCCAAATAGGCCGAGCCAAGAACCAAGAGACGATTCACCACATATTCCAGGTATTCAGCGGTTTTCTTGCCTGGCTTGATGCCCGGAACAAAGCCGTTCTGGTTTTTGAGATTATCGGCCACGTCATCGGGTTTGAACGACACGTTGAAGGTGTAGAAGTAGGCGAAGAACACGATCATCGAAGCAAAGAACAGCAGATAGAGCGGCTGTCCGGGGCCAAAGTAGGCCAAGACCGTCGACATGATCGGACCAGCATCAGACCCAGAGAAGGTCGAGATCGTCACCGGTAGCAACAGCAAAGAGCTGGCGAAGATCGCCGGGATAACGCCCGCTGGGTTTACTTTCAGTGGCAGATGGCTGTTTTGCGCTTCGGTCATCTTCATCCCGACCTGACGGCGCGGATATTGGATGGCGATTTTGCGCAAGGCGCGTTCCATGAACACCACGAAGGCGATCACACCAACAACCATTAGCATCACCCCAACAATAACAGCAGGGCTGATGGCACCCGAACGACCCGAGGCAAAGAACTGAGCCAAGGCGGCGGGGACTTCGGCGATGATGCCAACAAAGATGATCAGCGAGATCCCGTTGCCGATGCCGCGTGCGGTGATTTGTTCACCCAGCCACATCAGGAACATGGTGCCACCCACGAGGGTGATCACACAAGCGGCGCGGAAATACCAACCGGGATCGGTTGCCAAATCCCCGGCTTCGAGAGACGCGGCCAAACCATAGGCTTGAAAGGTTGCCAAGATCACCGTCCCGAAACGGGTGTATTGGTTGATCTTTTTACGGCCCTGTTCGCCCTCTTTCTTCAGCTGTTCAAGCTTGGGCACCATGGCCGTCAGCAACTGAATAATAATCGAGGCGGAAATATAGGGCATGATGCCAAGGGCAAAGATGCCCATGCGGCCCAATGCGCCCCCTGTAAACATCGACACAATGCCAGCAATCCCTTGCCCGGCCTGATCGACGAATTCCTGCAACGCGGCGCCGTCAATCCCTGGAACAGGGATGAACGTGCCGAGGCGGTAAACAATCAATAGGCCAAGGGTAAAGAGAATGCGATTGCGCAGGTCGGTTGCTTTGCCCAGTGCCGCCCAACTTGTGTTTGCGGCCATTTGCTCTGCTGCGGATACCATGCGGGTCTCTCTTGTCAGACAAACGCCGCCCTGAGCGTCTTCCTGCTCGGGCGGCGTTGATGGAAAACTAGATAGGTATGTAAGCGGCCAATGCGCCGCTCACAAGGCGTTTATTCCGCCGCTGCCGCGTTCGTGACTGTCAGCGCGCCGCCTTTTGCTTCAACAGCCGCGATTGCGGACTTGGAAGCGCCGGTAACGTTGATGGTCAGAGCAGCAGTGATTTCGCCTTTGGCGAGAACACGGATACCGTCCAGCTTACGACGAACCAGACCCGAAGACACCAATGTATCTTCGTTGATCTCACCAGCTGTGAGCTTGCCTTCGTCGATGAATTTTTGGATCAGGCCCAAGTTTACAACGGCATATGCCTTGCGGTTCGGCTTGTTAAAGCCACGCTTAGGCAGACGTTGGTACAAAGGCATCTGGCCGCCTTCATAGCCATTGATGGCCACACCCGAACGCGATTTTTGACCCTTGATACCACGGCCACCGGTTTTACCCATGCCCGAACCAGCACCACGGCCAATACGCTTGCGGCGTTTGGTTGCGCCTTCGTTGTCGCGAAGTTCATTCAGTTTCATGTCGCTTCTCCTTTGCCGGAAGCGCCCCCGAAGCGATCTTTGGGCGAACACGGCGTTTCTTGTTGATTCTCTTGCGGCCCCAAAGGCCACCGGGGGCGTATAGACGCCCGCCGCAATCCTTGCAAGCTTTTGCTTGGACCCGTGCGCTTAACGCTTGGGCTCTTCGTGAAGGTATTCTGTCCATGCTGGGCAAGGGCCAGCTTTCCATGCGGCTTTGGCGCTGGAATAGAACGATGTGAACGGGGTGAATACTGTTGCAAGAGTACGCGTGACGATGGCCATAATCTCGGGTCCATGTGTTTGAGTGTGGAAAGCAAAACACCCCCGAACATCGAGGGTGTACTGCGTGTTTCGGTAGAATTTAGATGTGTGCGGCGCTTTTCGCTGCAATGGCGTGAAAATCAGCACGGCTGAGACCCATGTCTTCCAGCTCGCGGTCATTGAGCATGGCAAGCTCAGCGAGAACGCGGTTGTAGGTGGCGCGACGGGCCAGATAAACTTGGGTCGCTGCAACCATGTTGTTGACCCATGCAATGGGAGCGAAAGTTGCTGGGGCGGTGTGGGCGATATGTGCCATGATATATGTCCTTTCGAGGGGCTCGGGCGTATTCCCGATGCGCTGTTAAATTGTCTTCATGTCCTCTTCCTGACCCACATATAAAAGGTACAGGTGGCGCTAACAATTTCCAAAAAGGTCAACCCGCCATGCATTTTCTGCAACGCAGCAAAATTTATGCAACTCTAAATCAGCTTGTCCTGTAACCGCGTTGCAATGGGCGAAAGCTGACCACGCGCAATCGGAGCCACCAACACAAAGAGCCACTCTTTGTCCTGCCACCGAACCACCGTTTCCCCGTGTTGCGTATCATAGTGCTGGCTTGACTGACCTGTCTCATCCAACTTGGTCATAAACAAAGTCAATCGCTGCCCATGCTCGTTTTCATACATGTACTGCGCGGCGGCGCGATCCTGAAATGGCAGCATCCGACCACCAACAAACATCATGCCATGTTCCGTCAATTCCGGCACCGTCATTTCGCGCCCCATGCGCTTGGTCAGCCATGTCTGCAAGTGCTGGGTTTCGCTGGCGGCCACTTCAACCGCATGTCGGTTCTCAGCCGTAAACATCCGATGCGCCGCCCAGGCATCAAATACGGCCTGTTGTTCCAGCGCTGTTGTCTGATGACGCCACTCACCAAGGCCAAAGCCACCGGCAGCACCAAATGCAACCAAAGCCACTGCCGCCGCGACTTGTAGCCAATAGGGACGTGGTTCCGCGCGCGCGCGCGTAGAGGCCAAGCGTTGCATATGCGCCGCAGACGGCATGGGAACCAAACCCTGCAATGCGTCCTCGGTCTGAGCCCAGTCAGCCGCCAGTTCCGCAAGCGCGGGGTTGGATTGCAGCTCAAGCTCAAAGGCCTGCCGATCTTCGCCCCCCATCTCGCCGTCCAAATAAGCGCTCAACCGTTCCTGATCGTTTTGAAACCTGCTCATTTCACACTCCTCAGCTCGGGTTTCTGACCCTCATTCTTTTCGCTTAATCCGGCCCGTGCCCGGGCAACACGCGACAAAACAGTCCCAATCGGGATGCCAAGAACCTCCGCGACCTCTGCGTAACTCAACCCACCAAACACAACGAGCTGCAACGCCTGCCTTTGAGCATCGGGAAGCATCTGCAACCGCTGCGCCACCTCTCGCAGTTTCGCACGATCTTCCCAACGCGTGTCATTGGCCCCCCCAACAAAATCATCTTCAAACGCCACTTCCGTCACCTGAACCCGATGTCCATCTCTGAAAAGATTGAGCAAAATCCTCATCATCCATGGCTTTAATGGCCGGGTAGCGTCCCATTGCGCTTTCTTGCGCAGAGAGCGCTCAACACAATCCTGAACCAAATCGTCGGATCGGAACGTGTCACGCGTCAACGAATAGGCATACCGCCACAAATGCGGCAATGCCTCGGTCATCTGAGACTGAAATCTGGGCACTTTTGAACCTGCCTTTTCGACTTGGCAAAAACCGGCCTCCATAGTCTGGAAGCCGGTGAAAAACAACGCCGCCAACAAATGCGACAGCTGTGCTTAGGGGCGTACGATATGCCAAACGCCGTTTACACCGTCGCCAGTCACATCACCCGGCTTTTTGTCTTTGACCCAAAGATAAAGCGGCTGATCTTTGTAAGTCACTTGCTCGGCTCCATTCTTGCGCTCCGCGGTCGCGAACCCGTCGCCAAGTTTCGCCCCCGCTTCGAGCAACAGAGGCGGCCACGCTTTGGCGCATTGACCGTAGCAATTTGAAACACCACCGGCGTCCTTGTCAAAAGTATACAGCGTCATGTTGTGGCCATCGACCAAATAGCCCGCGTCAGACGTCTTCACCATGGCTCCGGAATGCCCGTCGGCAAAAACGGCGGTGGCGGTCAAAGTAAGGGCGGTAGCAAGTGTTAGAAAACGTGTCATGGTCTCTCCATCAGTGTCACCTGCAACACGCAGGTATAACAGATACGAACCGGACACAGGTTTATTCCCTCTCACCGCAAAAAAAGACGCCCTTCGGAAACAAACCGAAGGGCGCCAATTGTTAAGCTCATTCCTTGAAACAGGAATTAGCCTTTTTCTTCGATGATTTCGACAAGATGCGAAATCTTGTTAACCATGCCACGAACCGAAGGCGTATCTTCGAGTTCACGGGTGCGGTTCATCTTGTTCAGACCCAGGCCGATCAGCGTCTGACGCTGGATGGCGGGGCGACGGATCGGGGAACCGATCTGTTTTACAACGATGGTCTTGGCCATGGATTAAGCCTCCTCGGTTGCAGGCGCTTCGTCACGCTTGGGCAGGATGTCAGCAACCTTTTTGCCACGACGCTGAGCGACGTTGCGAGGAGACTGTTCTTTGCCCAGGCCGTTCAGAGTGGCGCGGATCATGTTGTAAGGGTTCTGCGAACCGATCGACTTAGCGACAACGTCCTGAACACCCAGCATTTCGAACACAGCACGCATTGGACCACCGGCGATGATACCAGTACCGGTTGGGGCTGTGCGCATCACAACTTTACCAGCGCCGTGACGGCCCTCGATGTCGTGGTGCAATGTGCGGCCTTCTTTCAGAGGTACGCGGACCATCTGACGTTTGGCTTGCTCAGTCGCCTTGCGGATCGCCTCAGGTACTTCTTTCGCTTTACCTTTGCCGAAGCCGACGCGGCCTTTTTGGTCGCCAACAACAACAAGCGCAGCAAAACCAAAGCGCTTACCGCCCTTAACTGTTTTCGATACGCGGTTGATCGCGACTAAGCGATCTGCAAATTCCGGTGCTTCGTCACGGTCGCGACGGTTGCCCCGACGGTTATCACGTTCTGCCATGTGGCATCCCTTTTATTTCTGGCGTTTCCGCCGTTTCACAATCCAAGTGAACCACGAAGGTGACCCCCGGATCATCGAGACGTTTCCGTCTGCAAAATAAGGTGGGGAAAATCCCCACCCTACAACTCTTCGGTAGGGTGGGGGTCTTCCCCACCACTGCCTTAGATCTTCAAACCACCTTCACGCGCAGCGTCGGCCAGGGCCTTCACTTTGCCGTGGAACAAGAAGCCACCGCGATCGAAGTATGCTTCTGCAACGCCAGCGGCTTTCGCGCGCTCTGCGATAGCGGAACCAACTTTGGTCGCTGCTTCGATGTTGTTCTTGCCAACAACACCCAGTGCCGGCTCGAGCGTCGAAGCGGCGGCCAAGGTGCGGCCTGCCACGTCGTCGATGAGCTGAACTGAGATATTCTTGTTCGAGCGGTGAACCGAAAGACGAACGCGACCAGCGTTGACCTTGCGGAGTTTGTTCCGGACGCGCATGCGGCGCTTCTGGAACAGTACACGTTTGCTGTTTGCCATTGCTGTGCGTCCTTACTTCTTCTTGCCTTCTTTGCGGAAGATGAATTCGCCTTTGTAGCGAATACCCTTCCCCTTATAGGGCTCTGGGCGGCGCCAGTCGCGGATTTTGGCCGCCACTTCACCAACCTGCTGCTTGTCATGACCTTCGATCGCGACTTCAGTAGGCTTGGCGCATACGATGCTGATCCCATCAGGGATCGCAAAGTCCACGTCATGCGAATAACCAAGGTTCAGCTTCAGGGTCTTACCCTGAACAGCTGCACGATAACCAACGCCGTGGATTTCGAGCTCTTTTTTGAAGGTGTTCTGCACGCCGTGGACCAGATTGGCCACAACGGTGCGGGACATACCCCACTGCTGACGCGCACGCTTGGATTTGCCGCGTGGCGTAACGGTGATGGCGCTGTCTTCTACGGTGATTGTAACATCATCGGTGGCGGTGAAAGTCTGGACGCCTTTTGGCCCCTTAACTTCAACAACCTGACCCGAAACAGATGCAGTCACACCAGAGGGCAGCTCAACTGGTTTCTTACCAATACGAGACATAAATAAGCCCTCCTTAGAAGACGGTGCAGAGCACTTCGCCGCCAACATTGGCTGCGCGTGCTTTTGCATCCGACATCACACCCTGAGGGGTGGAGACAATCGAGACACCCAGACCCTGACGGACCTGTGGGATCTCCTTAACGCCCATGTAAACGCGACGGCCAGGCTTGGACACCCGTGCCAACTCGCGAATAACAGGTTCGCCATCATAGTATTTCAGGCTGATTTCGAAGGTCGGGTGACCTGCGGAATCCGTGCCACCTTCGTAGCCGCGGATATAGCCTTCGTCTGCCAGAACATCCAGAACGCGTGCGCGCTGTTTGGAGGCCGGGGTCATAACGGTGGATTTACCACGCATCTGCGAGTTGCGGATACGAGTAAGCATATCGCCGATAGGATCGTTCATATTCTACTCTCCCTTACCAGCTCGACTTGACCATACCGGGCAGCATACCGGTCGAACCGAGTTCGCGAAGTGCGATACGGCTGATTTTCAGCTTGCGGTAATAGGCGTGTGGACGACCGGTCAGCTGGCAGCGGTTGTGCAAGCGTGTGGCCGACGAGTTGCGAGGCAATTTCGCCAGTTTCAGACGCGCTTTGAAACGCTCTTCCATCGGCTTGGATTCGTCGTTCGCGATTTCTTTAAGCTCGGCGCGCTTAGCAGCATATTTAGCCACCAGACGCTCGCGCTTTTTCTCGCGTTCGATCATGGATTTCTTCGCCATGTCTATGCTTCCCCTTACGCGTTGAACGGCATGTTGAAATGCTTCAACAGCGCTTTGCCCTGCGCATCAGCGGTGTGTTCACCCTGATCCTGCGCAGTTGTGGTGATGATGATGTCCATGCCCCAGACTTCGTCGACTTTGTCGAAATCAATCTCAGGGAAGACGATGTGCTCCTTCAGGCCCATGGCAAAGTTGCCACGACCGTCAAACGAAGGTTTCACACCACGGAAGTCACGAATACGAGGCATCGCGATGGTGACCAAGCGATCCAGGAATTCAAACATGCGGTCGCCACGAAGAGTGACTTTCGCACCGATGATCATACCTTCACGAAGACGGAACGGCGCGTGGCTGTGTTTCGCCTTGGTGCCGACGGCCTGTTGGCCGGCGATGGTTGTCAGATCTTCGATTGCCGATTTGGCTTTCTTGGAATCACGAACGGCTTCTGCACCACAACCAATGTTCAGAACGATTTTATCCAGACCAGGGATCTGCATGTCGTTCTTGTAGCCAAACTCTTCTTTCATAGCTGGGCGGATGGTGTCGCGGTACTGCGCCTTGAGGCGCGGGGTGTAGTTGGCTTGGTCCAGCATTAGATCACGTCTCCCGTGGTCTTGGCGAAGCGGACTTTCTTGCCGTCTTCCTCACGGAAGCCAACACGAGACGCTTTGCCGTTTGCATCGACGATGGCCAGGTTAGACAGTTGGATCGGCAGAGCCTTTGGAAGGCGGCCGCCCTGAGCTGTCTGGCTCTGGCGCTGGTGACGGATCGCGATGTTCACGCCGTCCACGATGGCCTTGCCCGCTTTAGGGTCGACCGAAGTGATCTCACCGGTCTTGCCCTTGTCCTTACCGGCAAGAACGATGACCTTGTCACCTTTTTTCAGCTTAGCAGCCATCTTACAGCACCTCCGGCGCAAGCGAGATGATCTTCATGAAGTTCTTGGCGCGCAGCTCACGAACAACCGGGCCAAAGATACGCGTGCCAACAGGCTCGCCAGCAGTGTTCAAGATAACTGCAGCGTTGCGATCAAAGCGGATTGCTGTGCCGTCTTCACGACGAACTTCTTTTGCGGTGCGTACGACAACGGCCTTACGGACGTCACCCTTTTTAACGCGACCACGTGGAATGGCCTCTTTCACCGATACGACGATGATATCGCCGACCGATGCATAACGACGGTGGGAACCGCCGAGGACCTTGATGCACTGAACTTTCCGGGCACCGGAGTTGTCAGCTACATCCAGATTGGTCTGCATCTGGATCATATAGTTTCTCCCGACCTATGGGGGCTGTTCTCGTTAGCTCCCCCAGGGTTTCGATGAATGCCAAAAGGCTCTGGCTTAGTCAGCCAGAACCTCCCAACGTTTCGTTTTCGACTTAGGTGCACATTCGATGATGCGAACCATATCGCCTACTGCGAACTTTTCCGCCTCATCATGAGCACGGTATTTCTTGTTGCGCTTCACGGTCTTTTGCATGACCGGATGCTTAAAACGACGCTCGACCTGTACGGTGACAGTCTGAGTGTTGGCAGTGGAGGTCACGGTGCCTGTAAGGATACGCTTGGGCATGTGTTACGCCTCCGCTGCGGCGTTGGCCGCTTTTTCGTTCAAAATGGTGTTCACGCGCGCAACGTTGCGACGAACCTGACGCATACGGGCGGTGTTTTCGAGCTGGCCAGAGGCCTGCTGGAAGCGCAGGTTAAACGCTTCTTTCTTGAGCTGGACGAGCTCGTCCCGGAGTTGATCCGGTGTCTTGTCCATGAGTTCCTTGGCGTTCATTCGCCTCTTCCTTTTGGTTTTCACCAGAGAGCCCCGATAATTGTGTCCGGGTCACCCTTAACCTGGTGAGGTTTCTGACGAACAATAAAAAAGGCACGCACAAGGCGCACCGATTCCGTAAATCCGTGCATGAAGGGTGCCTATACGCCTGCGAAAGGATTCTGGCAAGGCCAATATCGGGGCTTTTTCGCCTATTGGGCAAATGGGTCAAGATTAACCGAAAAACCCCGTCAATTATGGGCGATTTGGAGAAATGTGCCCTGTGTGGTACAGTCTATTTTATGCGCTGCGCAGTCATCATATTAATGCTGTTGATGCCGCTTCCTGTGGTGGCCCAAGATCAGCCCGCAAAACCCTGTTTCTGCATCAACCGCGACGGGGAAAAGGTCGAGCTTGGACAATTGGCCTGTCTGCGGGTTGGGGGCAAATCCTTTATGGCGCGCTGTTCGATGTCCTTAAATCTGCTGACATGGCGCAAGGTCTCTGATGGCTGCCTCAGCTCTCAGATCAGTTCGCCCAAGCATATGGTATCGCTTTAGCTCAGGGTTTTGGGGCGCTGCCCCGTCCCAAGCGAGCTTGGGACGCCCCGGGATATTATTGGAAAGAAGACGCCGAAGCGTTGGCGTATGTAACCAATATCCGACTAGCCGATGACGCGATCCTGAAACCAGATCAGTGACGGATAGGCGCAGAGCCAGATCCAGAAAAACCGGTTGAGGCCAAATAAACAGGCATTGGCCAAATGAAACGTCGCCGCGATCAAGAGGCCAAGGGTCAACAGCCATGGGTCAAGCAGGGCCAACGGGAACAGCACTTCGAACCCCATGACACACCATGACATCAGCCACAACAATCGCGGATGGTCGGCCCATCCCCGCAGGCGGTCCGACACCGGATAGGCCGAAAACCGGAAAACATCCTGCAAGGCCTCGCCCCGCCGCCAATCGGCTTTGATAATCTTGATGTAGCCGGACACGAAATAGGACAGCACCAGTTGCACCGCCAAATAGGCCATCGCCATTTCCTGCCACCGCTCAGATGGGGCAAGGTGATAGGCCGATAAACACGTAACGATCAGCATCGTCATCTTGTCCGAGCCACCGTTATACGGCCCGTCGAACCGGTGCAGCAGAACAATCCCATATGCAAAGAGCGCCCATACCGCCCAATCAATATGCCACCCTGAAATCAACATCGCGCAGGGGATCAAACGCGGCAGGAACAACAGCCGATCTTTGGGGGAGGCCAGATGTTCCAAGGTCTGCTGCCCAACCGCCAACCCAAGCATCATGCTCGCCACTTGCACTGTGTCCACAAGGGTCATGGGCCGCCCTCGTGGATGGGCAAGACCGGGCTTTCGTAGTCAACGAATTTAACGATCTGATCGCCCTCACGCTGAAGAAACACCAGCCGAAACTCAAACTCCCCCTCCTGTTCCTGCAATCCGGCCCGCACCAGCCGCGTCAACTCAGAGCGCGCGTGATCGCCGTTGTGTTCCGCAAGGCGTTCCGACAGGCTCACCATATATAACTGCTCATTGCGGCGCGGGTTCCAGACAAGCCGCCGCGCCATGCGGACCACCGACACATGCGCGGGAATAGGTCGTGCCTCGCGCCACGCCCCCTGCCCGACCCGCACTTCGACCCTAGGCGAGGCCGCGACAGTCTTGAAAAACCGCCACGACGGCAGCAAAACCGGCAACAAAAGGGCGATGGTTTTGGCAATCACATTCGCAATCACTGAGGGCCTCGACGACATGAGAAACCTCACCTCTTTAACCCACGGCGATTACCAAATTGTTTCCTAAACTCCCAGTTGACTCAGCGTGTTGTCGCCACTTAACGTCAGCACATTCAAGCCAAAAGGAAGTTGTGATGAGTGCCGCATTGATTGCCCTGCTGGCCATTGGGCTGCTGACCCCGCTTGTGTTCGGCTCTGACGATAGCTCTTCTGACGGTGATCCGGCGCAAGACCCTGACGACCCCCAAGGGTTGGACGTCACCACGCTCGACTCCAATCCGTTTGCCGGGACCGATGGCAATGACACGATTGATCTCGATCCGCGTGATGGCGGGTTCAACAGCATGACGCTTGAAACCGGAGCCGGAGATGATCTGCTTGACCTGACCGATGCCGAAGCGTTCGAAGATCGAAGCACGCTCGAAAATGCGGTCTTCCAAAACAGCACGATCCAATCCGGCGAGGGTGATGACACCATCCATGTCGGTGGTGCGAACCTCGAGATAGATGGAGGTGGCGGGAACGATGACATCACCGCACTAGAGGCCGATTTTGCCACCATTGAGGGCGGTGCGGGTGATGATCGGATTCACACGACGACCACCGGGCAGCCAGCCTCGGTCTATGGCGGCGAGGGCAATGACACCTTGTCTGGTGTGGATGCCGCCGACCTGTTTGGCGAGGCAGGGGATGATCTGATCGAATTCAATGGGGACGGCGGATCAGGGGATCGTTTCTATATGGTCGCCGATGGTGGTGAGGGCGATGACACGATTGCCGCTACGGATACCGCGATCACGGATGCGGACCTCGATCGTCCGCATGTCTTAACAGGTGGCGCGGGCAGCGATCTTTTCGAATTGCAGTTTGACGAAGGTTCCCTTCGTACCTACGGCGTGCCTGTTGAATCCGACGGCACACTGCAGCTTGAGGTTTTCAACATCTCAGATTTCGAACCCGGCACCGACCAGATCGAGATCGAACTTGAGGTGGAAAACGATGGCTATAGCGTTGCTTCTGCCCGCATCGAGGGCGAAGATT
>NZ_JBZXVN010000040.1:0-44389 GCF_058892305.1 Pelagimonas sp. | reverse complement strand
TTGTCGGGGGGCTGTTTTGATGGCAGAGTACCGCACGATTGATGGCGATATGGTGGACGCCATTTGCAAGACCCATTACGGGCGCGAAGACATGGCCGCGACGGTCTATGAGGCCAATCCCGGTTTGGCGGCGCGTGGCCCGGTTTTACCCAAAGGCATCGTGATCACCCTGCCAGATCAGCCACAAAGCGCGCCGGTCAAACCCATTCGGTTGTGGGGGTAGGGGATACAGATTGCGTTTCAAATCATCGCTGACGGCGCGGATGTGACGGCCAAATCCCAAGACCGTTTGGTGCGCCTGACCTGTGACTTTTCACGACAAATGGCGCTGATTTTTGCGCTTTTATTGGCACTCTCAGTGCGCTGGAGCCTGGGGTAGATCGTTGGTCTGGAGACGGCGAACACGTCCGCGAGATCGCTGATGGAGTAGTCCCCGGTGTCGTACATGCGGCGTAGTTCGCGGTGCTGTTTTTCGGAGAGCTTGGTTTTTTTGCCGCGCAGTTTGCCCTTGGCACGGGCGATCTTTATGCCGTCGCGGGTGCGCATCATGATCAGGTCGGTTTCAAACTCGGCGAAGGTGGCGAGGATGTTGAAGAATATCTTTCCCATCGGGTCGGTAGGATCATAGACTGCCGCACTCAAAGCGAGACGGATGCTGCGTTCGGCCAAGCCGTCTGTAATTGTGCGGGCATCCGGAGCTGAGCGTGCGAGCCGGTCGAGTTTGGTCACGACGAGTGTGTCGCCTTCACGCACCGCTGCGAGCGCCTGATCGAGTCCAGGTCGGGCGCGAGTCCGCCCTGTAAGGCCACGGTCGGTGTAGAGGCGTTCCGGGTTTACACCGAGGGCAATAAGAGCCTCGCGTTGCGCGGTCAGGTCCTGTTTGTCGGTGGAACAGCGCGCGTAGCCGACCTGGGTTGAAGTCACATCTTAAGTGTACGTTGAAGCCACCTCTATTGCAAAATTAATGCGTAGCATTCTGATGGTACATCATNNATCCTCGCCGCACTTTGCGTCGGTGGTTGGCGCGATACCGTGATGCCGGGCTTACTGGGGTGGTGCGGGGGCGGCGCTTTGATGCCGGACACCGGAAGTTGCACGCCGATCTGGCGCGGCAGGTCGAGACTCTGCGGTGCAGAAGCCACGTCTGTCAGCAGCTTCGATCCATCGGCGCATGGAGAAGGCTGCGAAAGCGGACGGCCATCACGCCCCTTCCTATGCAAACGGTCCGCAGGACCATCAATGCGCTCGATCCAGCCATGTTGTGCCTCGCCCATGAGGGCGCAGTCGCCTATCGCGACAGATACGAGCTGATCCACCGGCACCGGGCCGAGCGGCCTAATGCGGTCTGGCAGACGGATCACACCCAGCTCGATCTTCTGATCCTAGATACGAATAGCAAACCAGCACGCCCATGGGTCACCATCGTGCAGGATGACTATTCGCGTACGGTGGCGGGCTATTGCGTGTTCCTTGGCGCACCCTCTGCCTTGCAAACGGCCCTCGCTCTGCGTCAGGCAATCTGGCGCAAGGCGGAACCGGATTGGCCGATCTGCGGCATCCCCGAAACGTTCTACACAGATCATGGATCGGACTTCACCAGTCAGCACCTGGAGCAGGTGGCGGCGGAACTACGGATCTAGTTGGAGTTCTCGGCCGTCGCGCGCCCGCAGGGGCGCGGCAAAATCGAGCGTATATTCGGCACTGTGAACACCGAACTCTTGCCGGAGCTTCCGGGCTATCGTGTAGACGGAAAAACACGACGCCCGCCTGCGCGGTCGCTCTGCGAACTCGATCACGCCATGGGGGGCTTTTGATCGGCACGCACAATGCCCGCCGCCACAGCCAGATCAGCATGACTCCCAATGCCGCCTGGCACGGTGACGGCTGGTTGCTGAACCTGCCGGTGAGTGTCGAGGCGTTGGACCTGTTGTTGCTTACCGTCGCCAAATCCCGTCAGGTGCGGCGAGATGGTATCCGCTTTCAGGGGCTGCGCTTCATGGAACCGACACTGGCAGCCTTTGTCGGCGAGCATGTCACCATCCGTTACGACCCCCGCGACATGGCGGAAATCCGGGTGTTTCATCAGAACCGCTTTCTCCGCCGTGCAGTCAGCCCGGATCATGCCGGACACAGCATATCCCTCAAAGGCATCCATCAGGCGCGTGTGGCACGGCGGCGCTCCTTGAGGCAAGAGATCAAGGGGCGAACCGGGGCCGTGAGCAACCATTAACCGGATGCTGATCAGGAGCAAAAACCAAAGCCTGCGTCGAAATGCAAGATATTGCTTTACAAGGAAGATCGGCGCACATGACAAAGACCACCTTCATCGAAACAAGCGCCCACAAACGCTTCGTGGAGTTCGCCAAGACCGTCCGCAAGGATCGCACCATTGGGCTGTTCTACGGGCCCGCCGGGGGCGGCAAAACCCGTTCCGCCCGCCGCTATGCCAAAGGGGACATCGCAGAGCTGCTTTTGGAAAGCTGGGGACCGCGTGGCCCATCCAACGAAAAGGTCTACGCCGCCCTAGAACGGTCCGCAAAGACCTCAACCAACTGTGGAGCCGCGTCGTGGCCTGCATCGACCAGGGCCACCCGGCGCAGAAAGGCAAACTCGTGACTTCCCGGAACACACAGGTCGAGTTGATCATCGTCGATGAGGCCGAACGGCTGACCAACACGGCTCTGGAACATCTGCGCGAACAGTTCGACCGCGCCGAGATCGGACTGATCCTGATCGGCATGCCCGGCATCGAAAAACGCATGAGCCGCTATCCGCAGTTCTACAGCCGCATCGGATTTGCCCATCCCTATCCGCCGCTTTCACGCGAAGTCAGAAAACAGTGGCAAAAGCTGGGGAAGGCGTTCGATGTCGGCGACTTCGCTGGCGTTCAAGCTGCTGCCACCATCTCCCGCCTCATCGGGGCAACTTCCGGCTCCTCCAACGCCTCTTCAACCAGATCGACCGCATCATCCACATCAACGAACTGCGCGAAATCACCGAGGATGTCATCCAAGCCGCCGCCTCAACCCTTGGCATCGGAGCGGCCAATTAACGTGCAAAAATCAGGGCTATTTATCGTGAAAAGTCACAAATTCATCATCACTTTCGATGATCCAAATCATACTGGGAAACACCATCTATTTGAAGAATATTAAATATTCTGATATCCGGGGCGCAACTAGTAACGGACTGTTATAGAAGGCAAAATCGGCACATGGACCTCAATCAAGTCAGATATTTCCTGAATCTTTCCGAGTCGTTGAACTTCACTGAAGCTGCGCGGATCAGCGGCATTTCTCAACCGAGTCTCACCAAGGCGATCCAACGGCTCGAAGACGAGTTAGGCGGACCTGTTCTCTATCGTGATGGGAAGGATACACGGCTCACAGCCCTAGGGCGCGATCTAATCGTAGAGTTCATGCGCATTCAATCGGCAGTCGATAACATTTTTGAATTGGCGGAGAATTCCGTCGCCGGGCGGAGCCGAAAGATCAACATTGGTGTTGCAAGCACGATTGCGCCGGGTGGGTTTTCGAGGTTCTGGGCGCATGTCCTGAAAGAACTGCCTGAACTGGAAATTCTCCTTCACCCACTTGGTCCAGGCGAGTCCGAGGCAGAAGTATTGTCGGGCAAATATGACCTGTGTTTACTCACGAACCCGCCTGAGCCAAACTTCAAACTGACTGTTCAGCCGCTCTTTGAAGAGGGGCTACAGCTTGCGGTCGCCAGTGTTCATTTTCTGGCTGCACAGGATGAGATCACGACAGAAGAGATGATGGCACAGCCATATATTGACCGGCTGCACTGCGAATTCCGCACGCAGCTGATAAAGCACTTTATGGACCGTGATATCGTTATGCGCCCGCGATTCCAGTCAGAGCGTGAAGACTGGGTGCAGCAGATGGTGGCACAGGGCGCAGGAGTCTGTTCTCTGCCCGAAAGATCCGCAATCGTTGATGGGATCGTGTTGCGACCGGTCAAAGATCTTACCCTTTCTCGTAATGTCAGCATGGTTGCCGTTTCAGGTTCAGCAAATCCTCGGGAAGTTCGCGTCATCCTGGGGAAAGCCAAAGAATATGATTGGTCATCCCACGCGGATCGCTGAGTGGGTTAGACGCTTATGCAAAAGGGGCTCAAGTCGTTCGTTTTGCAAGAAGCTACAGAAACTATGCCCGCCGACCATTGGTCAAAACTCCCCCCTTTCCCCTAATTTGAACCGGGCTTTTTCAGCCGCTCTCAAGACAAGGAAGGGAGGGTTGCATGCGGAAATCAATCAGATTGGCATTGCTCGCTCAAATGTCCACAACACTACCTGCGATGGCCCAAGAAGGGTTTGTTTTGCGGGACAAACCATCAGCTCAGTGTCGCATCTATCTGTGAGTTTCGATTAACAGACCGACCTATGCACCAGACGAATCCATCGTGCGGCCTAACGGTTGGGAATAGTGGGTCTTTATCGGCTCTCCGCTGACCCCGGATGAGCTGAAGAGCGGGAAAACAACGGTCCGCGAGTTCCACAGCGTCGATATCGAACCCTCCGCATTCTATCACTATCGTTCGTTTGGCGAATTCCCCAACGGGACACAAATCGGGAAAGCGCGCAGGCTTACCTATCGCTCATCGGATGGAGACATGTGCTTCGATTTCAATGTGGAGACCGTTGCGTGTTTGGCCATATCTGGCTGGGGCTACTTTAACGGAGATAACTCTGGGGCATACATTGACGGTCAAAGGCACGACCCGCTTTGATGATCTCGGCGGCTGGGTTTACATGAATTTTAGCAAAGAGCGTCCATGGTCTCCAACCGCTGAGCCATTCGACCCGGCGTCATGCAATTCATGCCGCGAAGCGAATGGCGGCGATGACGTCGTGTTCACGCAGTTCTGCGCGACAATGATCCGAAACTTAAGCGTTGCGTTATTCCCGCCGCATTCGAAACCATAAAAGAGGAGAAAGCCTCGATCCGCCAACTTCCTACGGTTCTTAGCCCGGTGCCAGTGAACGAAGAAGAGCTTTTCGCCTATCTGCAGAACGGTGAGTACAAACTTTCGAGGCTCAGGAGGCCGAAGCACACCCGTCTGCCGGTCCGCATCTTGACTACGGTCATCCGTCAAAGGGTTCTTTTCGGGTGCGGTTGCTGAATCTTTGAGCGGTGGCCATGACGTGCAGCCCAAGGGAAGTGCGCTGGTCAAAGAACTATACAAGGAGGATTTAATTGAGCTGACTGGCTGGGCTGTCGCAGTGAAGACAGTAGAAGATAGCAATACCGGCAAAGGCTGGTTCTGGGGCGAGTACATGTCGACAGAAGGTTCGTCGATGAAACTTGTGGAAGCGGGCAATGGCGTTGGATTGTGTTCGGGATGTCACCGAGGCGGAACAGATTTCGTTTTGAGCCATTTGCCCGAATAACCAAGACAAACGCACCAAGACCCGCAGATCATTGCGGGTCTTTTCTTTGCATGGAAACTATAGCCCACCGCTATTTCACAAACGGGCTTCTTACCTCCATCTTACTCACAACGGAAGAAGGAGAAGCACATGCCATATGAAAAGACACAAGACGCCCTCTCCAGCCTGACACCGGAGCAATACCGCGTCACACAGGAAAACGGGACAGAGCGCGCCTTTTCTGGTGAGTACGACAAACACTTCGAGCCAGGCATCTATATTGATATCGTCACGGGTGAACCGCTCTTTGCATCGTCAGCCAAATTCAACTCCGGTTGCGGCTGGCCTGCGTTCTCGAAGCCGATCGACAATGTGACAGAGCACCATGACGCATCCCACGGGATGGTGCGCACCGAAGTTCGGTCAAAGCATGGCGACAGCCACTTGGGGCATGTATTCCCTGATGGGCCCGCTGAAAGAGGTGGCCTGCGCTACTGCATCAACTCGGCCAGCCTGCGCTTTGTGCCGAAAGACCAAATGGAAGCCGAGGGGTATGGCGCATACCTCGATCAAGTGGAGGAAAAGCGATGACTGAATGTGCGGTATTGGCCGGAGGCTGCTTCTGGGGCATGCAAGACCTAATTCGCAAGCTGCCGGGCGTCGAAAGCACCCGCGTGGGATACACCGGTGGTGATGTGAAATTTGCAACCTATCGCAACCACGGCACCCATGCCGAGGGGATCGAGATCATCTTTGATCCTGCAAAGATCAGCTATCGGGAGCTTCTGGAGTTTTTCTTCCAGATTCACGATCCGACCACGCTGAACCGGCAGGGCAATGATCGGGGAACCTCTTACCGCTCGGGCATCTACTACACGTCCGAAGAGCAGAAACAGGTGGCGCTCGACACGATCGCCGATGTAGACGCAAGCGGGATCTGGCCCGGCAAGGTGAAAACCGAAGTCGAGGAAGCTGGCGATTTCTGGGAAGCCGAACCGGAGCATCAGGACTACCTTAAGCGTTTTCCGAACGGCTATACTTGCCACTTTCCGCGCGCAAACTGGGTTCTGCCCAAGCGTTCGGCGACAGCGGCGGAATAAGCGGTGGATCGGCCTCGTCACCAACTCATCATCGGTGATGGGGCCAGCGCCGCCGCGCTTGCGAAATCCCCGCCGCTCATTGCGGGAGACACACTCACCATCTTGGGCTCCAACGCGGCTCAGCTAGGCCGCGGCCTAGCATATGACGATCACGCTGGAGGCGCACCTTGGCGATATGCGTATCTGATGAACTCCCCGTCAGGCGCGTTTGGAGATGAGTTTGTAAACTGGTTCGAGAGCAATTGGGATGGCATTCGCCCGATGATCTCTTCCTACCAACCTCGTTGGTTGGAGTTTGCAAAGGATCATCTGGCCGCAGGTGACTTTGGCGCGGTTTTTGCGCCTCGTAACGTCTTTGGCGATTTTCTCGCTGAAGCAGCGCGAGGTGCTTTGGCTGACCATGTTTCCAATGGTGTGACGGTCGAAAAGCGCACGGCACTGGCCAATGATCTGGCCAGAGACGCACACGGGTTCAGGATCACGCTCGCCACGGGTGAGGTGATCCGGGCGGACCGGGTGGACGTGGCCACCGGGGGTCCTTCGCCTCAACGTTTCGGGGCGGATAGCGGTCCTACGGCGTTCACGACGCTTTATGGCAACGAAGACGCGATTGCCGAGGTCCTGCGTCCGGGGCAGGAAGTAACCTGCCTCGGAGGCAACGCCGCGATGCTGGATGTTCTGCGTTTCATGCAGTCTGTCATGGACGAGCAGGACATCCGGCTACGGGTGATCACCCGTGGCACCGAGCCAGAGCCATTGATCTACACGCGGCCACGCAAGACGCCCGTCGAGCCGAGCCTTACAGGCCCCTTCGACTCCACCGAGGTGCTCTTGGCAGCGGTTGATGCGGAGATCGCAGGTTTCCGTTCAGGAGGTGCAAGCATGGCTGAGCTCAGACCGGGTTATCTGGCTTGGGTGGCCGAAATAGGCCTCAAGACATTGCTGCCATCACCAACGGAGCGGCGCAAAGTCATGAGGCAACTGGAGAGGCGGTTTCGGCGTGGCACGCACGACAGTCTGGCCGACTATGCTCGCTTACGCGCCAGCGGCCAGATCAACGAAGATCACGGCGAGATCATGCGGGTCTATGCCGAGGCGGCAAACAATGTTCGCATCCGTCTCAAACAAGCATGCACGGAGCGCACGGAGGAGATCGAAACACCTGTCGCGATCAACACCTCTGGGCCAGGCGACCAGTTTGCGGTGGACCTGCTAACCAGCGGCCTCATTCGCAAGGGCTGGCTGCGTATGAATGAAACGAAGACGGGCCTGATCGTCGGGCCTGGGCTTGAAACGGAGGTCGAGGGGCTTCGCTACCTCTCACCTGCGATCACCGAAATCGGCGAGGAGGTACTTGCCTTTCCGCTCTACGATGTCAGTGCGCTGACAGAACGAGCAGAGGCAGCAAACCGACGCGCCAAGTTAGAAAGGTAAGAGCCATGAACTTTGGACAACTTCGCAACACAGCACCCGAACTGCGCGTCAATGACTGGATCGACGCGGACGGCATTCCAATGAACAAACCGCTGCGGCTGGCCGACATGAAAGATGGGTACAAGATCATCTATTGCTTCCAGCACTGGTGCCCGGGCTGCCATTCGCGTGGCTTCCCAGCGCTGCGGTACCTGCACGACAACCTGAAAGAAAAAGGGTTCGACTTCGCCGTGATTCAGACGGTTTTTGAAGGTGCTGAAAGCAATACGTTCGACAAACTTCGCGTCAATCAGGAGCAATACGGGCTGAAAATCCCGTTTGGCCATGACACCCCCCCTAAAGGCGAACGCTACCCGACCTTCATGGAAGATTACCGCTCGGGTGGCACGCCCTGGTTCACAGTCATCGACCCGGAAGGGAACGTGGTTTACGCCGACTTCCGTCTTGACCCGCAGCGCTTTCTTTCCGCGCTCGGTGCCGACGATGTCGATTTGAAACGCGCTTGAAACAATGCTCCGGAGGTTGTTGCCGCCGGAGTAAAAACCAGAACGGGGGAATGACAATGGACACTATCGTAGACCTGATCCGCTGGATACCAGCCATGCTGTTGTTATCAGTGGCGCTTGCAATTGTCTTTTTAGCATTCGGCATCGCCAAATTTGCGCGGTATGAACAAGACGCCGTAAAGGCGCTTGTATCCACTCATCCAATTCTGCGGTTTGGCCCGAAGCTTATGACATCAGCAGGGTTCAGCATTTTTCTGGGCGTTGTCGAGTTGGGCACCGCACTGTTTCTGGTGCTGGGCATTCTGTTTCCGTCACTTGGGCTTTTAGGCGGGGTGCTCGGAGTTCTGACCTTTGTCGTCACACTCAGCCTTTTTCCATTCGTTCAGTTTTTTGAAGAGGGGGCCGGTCGGCTCTTTCTATCTTCGCGCGGGCAGTTCTTGATGAAAGACCTTGGTTTGCTGGCAGCCTGTTTCGCCGTCGCACACCATCATGCCCAAGTTCTCGCCTAATCCCCGCACAAGGAACCTCTGCCGTGTTAGATTCAACCGCCTTTAAATTCGAAAACACTTTCGCACGTGAGATGGAGGGCTTCTTCGTCCCGTGGGAAGGCGACAAAATTCCCGACCCGAGAATTGTCATTCTGAACACCAGCCTGGCAGCTGAGCTTGGCCTAGACGCAGAGGCGCTGTACACACCCGCCGGGGCGTCTGCCCTCTCTGGCGCTCAGGCCCCGAGCGGTGCGTCACCGCTTGCTATGGCTTATGCTGGTCACCAGTTTGGTGGATTCTCAGCGCAGCTAGGCGATGGGCGCGCGATCCTACTCGGTGAGCTTGTCGGCAAGGACGGTCATCGCCGTGATTTGCACCTCAAGGGTTCGGGACGCACACCGTTTTCGCGCGGTGGCGACGGCAAGGCGGTTCTTGGGCCAGTCCTGCGCGAATACCTGATGGGCGAGGCGATGCATGCGCTCGGCGTGCCGACCACGCGTGCGCTTGCAGCTGTGACCACGGGCGAGCAGATTGCACGCAATGGTTTGGAACAAGGCGCGGTCTTGGCACGCGTTGCGTCCTCTCACCTGCGCGTCGGAACATTCCAGTTCTTCGCGGCGCGCGGCGAGACAGAGAAAGTACGCAAATTGGCTGACTACGCGATACAGCGGCATTTCCCCGACATCGCGAAACAGGAAGATCGGTACCTTGAGTTCTTTCGTCGCGTGCGTGATGCGCAAGCCTCGCTGGTAGCACAATGGGTCAATATCGGCTTTGTGCATGGCGTGATGAACACCGACAACACGACCATCTCAGGCGAAACAATTGACTATGGCCCCTGTGCCTTTATCGACAGCTACGATCCGAAAGCCGTGTTCAGCTCGATCGATGAGCACGGCCGATACGCTTATGGCAACCAGCCTGTCATTATGCAGTGGAACCTGTCACGCTTTGCTGAGACGCTGATCGACCTCGTGAATCCCGAGGATAACGACGACGCGATCCGCCAGCTTACGAACGAAATCAACGCATTCCCCGTGCATTACCAGCAGGAATGGCTCAAGGGTATGCGGGCCAAAATGGGCTTGTTCAAAGACCTGCCCGAGGATCACGATCTGGCGAATGGGCTTCTGGCAGCTGCCGAAGGGCAAAACGTGGACTTCACGAAACTCTTTCGTGCGTTGGCTGGTTCTCTGCGCGGAGACGCGGCCTCGGTGCGCGCGCTCTTTGACGATACGGCGCAGGTTGATGCATGGCTCACGCTCTATCAGACACGCGTTGACCACGAGAACACTTCAGCCGGCGCAAGGTCAGATGCCATGGACAAGGTCAACCCGATCTACATCCCTCGTAATCACCTCGTCGAAGACGCACTCAAGGCGGCGGCAGAAGGTGACATAGGCCCCTTCCATAAGCTGTCGGGCGTTCTGTCCAAGCCGTATTCGCCGCAAGAGGGCGCGAAACGCTACGAAGAGCCTGCACCCAAGGATGCGCCCCGCCACATTACCTTCTGCGGCACGTGATGCCCCGTAAAATGATTTCTCATTGGAGACTTACATGAAAATCGACGCAACTGATGCCGCAACAGCCCTTTCAGAGCTGGCCGAGGCGGGCTTTACCCATGACTTTCGTTTCCAAAACGGCAAGATTGTCGATGTCAGTACAGGTCACGGTGTCAACACTTCGGACGTCACGGTCGCAGCGAAGCTGCGTTTTGAGACAGAGCCCGACCTTGGAGACGCCTCCAACATCTACGCGCGCAGCGTAGGTGAAACAGGAGTGCGCGGATTCTTGGTGGACGCTCTCGACCTCGAGGGCTCGGATTATCGCTACGGCTGTGAGCAAAAGCGAGCTCAATGCAGATCCGCAGAGATATATCCACAGACTAGGGGTTCCAGATTTCCCCGACTGTCCATTTGGCCAAGGCTTCACAATGCTGGGATTTGACACGGCAAAGCAGGAATACGTCTGGCTTGTGACCAAGATTATTCAGGATGAGCGTCTTCAGCGTACACCCTGCCAAGGCCCTGATCGCGAAGAATAAAGATAGGGACGAACAAAACATGGATCATTTCAACGCTGTCATCATCGGCTCAGGCCAGGCCGCCCCGTCACTTGCCGTCGGACTTGCCAAACGCGGGCAGTCGGTTGCGCTTATCGAGGGCGACAAACTGGGTGGAACCTGCGTCAACAACGGGTGCACGCCAACAAAAACGCTCCGCAAATCCGCGCGCGTGGCGCATATGGTGCGGCGCGCAGGTGATTTCGGGATAGGCGCAGGCGAAGTCACCGTCGATTTCCCGGCTGCAATGGCGCGGATGCGTGATCGCGTCGATACCGCGCGCCGCGGGCTGACAGACTGGCTTAAGCGGACTAGAGGCGTCGAGGTAATCCAGGGCTGGGGGCGCTTGGAAGGATATGACGAGGAAGGCCGTTTCATCGTTTCCGTCGGTGAAGGCAAGATCACCGCTGAGAAGGTCTTTCTCAACACAGGCACGCGCGCGTTTACGCCGCCTGTTGAAGGTCTCAAAAACGTTGACGCGCTCGACAATGCGTCGCTTCTGGCACTTGATGAATTGCCTGAGCACCTCATCGTCGTCGGTGGGTCGTACATCGGGCTTGAGATGGGGCAGATCTTCCGCCGACTGGGTAGCAAAGTTACCGTCGTACACCGGGCCGACCGCTTGGCAGAACGCGAGGATGAAGACGTCTCTGGCATCATAGCGGAATTCTTCAAGGACGAGGACGTGACGCTTCATCTGAGTGCGAACATCGCCAGCCTCGGTCGCAACATGCGCGGCGTTTTAATGGTATTCGAAGATGGCACAGAGATCACAGGGAGCCACGTTCTCTTCGCCACGGGCCGCGCTCCGAACACCGACAAGCTGAACCTTTGTGCGGTGGGTTTGGACACCGATGCACGCGGCTATGTGCAAACAGATGCTAAGCTGCGAACGAAGGTCCCAAATCTTTGGGCACTTGGCGATGTGAACAGGCGCGGCGCGTTTACGCATACAAGCTATCACGACCACGAGATAGTTCTGGCGGACCTCGATGGGCGCGACGACCTCTATCAATGGAACGACGCCGACCAACGCCCGACCACCTACGCGATGTTCACCGATCCGCCCTTGGGCCGCGTCGGCCTGTCGCGCGCCGAAGCAAGAAAGCTGGTCGCCGAAGGTCGCAACATCCTGATTGCCGATATGAAGATGGCTGACATCAGCCGCGCCAAGGAAGAGAGCGAGACAGCAGGTCTGATCCGCATCATAGTAGATGGCGAAAGCGAGGCTATTCTGGGTGCCACTGTTTTTGGCATCACGGGCGATGAGATCATCGCGATCTTCTCAAATTTCATGGCGACAGGTGCCAGCTACAAAATCATGCAACAGGCTTTGCCCGTGCATCCAACCGTGGCGGAGCTGTTGCCGACGATCCTAGCGGGCCTGAAGCCCCTGGAGGCAGCAGATGCATGACATAACGCTTTTTGGTGAAGTACGCTGTCCCAAGACGCGGTTTTATCAGGCCGCCTTGGAAGAGCGCGGGTTGACCTATGAGATGGCCGAAGTGGATAAGGACCCGCGCGCCGCTGAACGGCTGACGGCTCTGACAGGCAGCGCAGACAAGTTTCCAACCTTTGAGATCAAGGGCCGCAAGGTACGTAACCCCAAACTTCCCGATCTCGACAAGGAACTGGCGCGCGCTGAGCTCTACGACCCAGGTCTTGTCCATGATGACCGTTCACAGCGGTTCATTCGTCACATGCGCACCTCCGACGCTTTTGTCAGCTATGTCTGGCAAGGCGACAGAATGGTGCTCACGCATATTGAGGTTGATCCGGCTTTTCGTGGCGGCGGGCTGGGCACACGATTTGCGACAGAGGTTTTCGAAGAGATCGAGAACCGTTCTCACGAAATGCGCCTGACGTGTCCGTTCTTGCGGAAGGTCGCACTCAAACGCCCGGAATGGCGCAAGAAATTCAAGTTAGGAGACTGAATATGTCCGTCACATTCGAAAATACCCGCTTTGACCCCGATCTGGTGGAATTCCACAGCATCGCCAAGAAAATGGCCGCCTCTGTGGGCTATACGGCAGACCTGTCCGTTGACGGGCAACTGGCCCAGCTCTTGCGCTTGCGCGTGGCCCAGATGAACCCCTGTTCCTACTGCCTGATCCTGCACACCAAAGCGGCTCACGACCAAGGCATCGCACCCGAAAAAGTCGCCCATCTGGCAAGCTGGCGCGAGAGCACCATGTATAACGAGGCAGAACGGTGCGCGCTGGCCTATTGTGAGGCGTTGACCGATTACGACCCCGCCGCCTTCGCTCCGCGTCACCAGACACTCACATCGCATTTCGACGAGAAAGCCATCGCCGAGATCGCTGCTATCGTGATCAACATGAACCTCTGGACTCGCCTCAAACTGGCACAAGGCCAGGTTCCCGTTGCGGAGTGATCGGGTGACGACAATCGGTTTCGGAGGCGGGTGTCATTGGTGTACCGAGGCGGTTTTTCAACCGCTTCGGGGCGTCCTGGACGTGCGTCAGGGTTTCATTCGATCGGACGCTCCCGATGATGCTTGGTCCGAGGCCGTCGAGGTCACGTTTGATCCTGACGTGATAGACCTAAAAGACCTGATCGCTGTTCACCTTGGAACACATGCCAGCGAAGCCCAACACAAGATGCGCGGGAAGTATCGCAGCGCGATCTATGCCTCTGATACCGATCAATCAGAGGCTTGCGATTTCTACTTGTCACAGCTTGCCTCCGAGACAGGCGCGGTGTTCGTCACACGCGTTCTTTGCCATCGCGGCTTCAAGGCATCGGACGAGCGCTTTCACAGTTACTACAAGTCTAACCCGGAACGGCCTTTCTGTCGCACCTATATAGAACCGAAACTCGCCAAACTTCGCGTACGGCACAGCGCTTTGCTGAATAGGGAAAACAAGACTATATGACCCCCACAATCCTTCTGCTGCTTCTGGCGTTCGTGCTTTACTCGCTATTCAGCAAGGCGATTTCTCGAGGCCTTCTGACACTGCCTATCATTTTCACCGCGCTTGGTTTTGTCCTCTCGGGCCCGCTGCACGCGAGCCTTGCGCCCGATACGATACACGAGGGCAAAAAGCTCTTGGCCGAAATCACGCTCATCCTGATCCTCTTTTCCGATGCCAGCCACGTTCGGTTCAAGAAATTGGCAATGGACTGGCAAATTCCAACGCGTATGCTCTTGATCGGCCTTCCCTTGACGATTGCATTAGGAACGCTGGTCGCGCTGCTGCTTAATCCAACGTCAGGGCTTGCAGTTGCACTTTTGACGGCGGCCGTTCTAACGCCAACGGATGCGGCTCTCGGCCAATCTGTCGTGTCTAACTCAGAGGTGCCGGATCATCTCAGCCAGACGATCAACGTTGAAAGCGGGCTGAATGACGGACTGGTTCTCCCCTTCGTTCTGCTCGGTGCGATACTTGCGTCCTCGGCCGCGGGCAGCGCGCATATTGACGGTCTGGCGCTCGAGGCTATGACCGAGATCATTCTTGGACCTATCGCAGGGGGTGCCATCGGTTGGAGCGTGGCCAAGGCTATGGATTGGGCGCAAAACAAGGACCTGATGCAAGAAGCCTCGGGCGCAGTGGTGTTCCTGGTGTCCGCCTTCGCAGCATATGGCGTAGCTGTTGCCATCCATGGAAACGGTTTCATCGCCGCCTTTATTGCCGGGATGGTTTTTGGTAACACTTACCGCCATGATATCCACTTTATAAGTGAGTTCATGGAGGGCGCGGGCCAGCTTCTGACAATGGCGGCTTTCCTCGTGTTCGGTGCATTTCTTCTGCCTGATGGGTTGGCCCACGCGGGTGTGTCGACGGTTGTCCTCGTGTTCGTTTTTCTGACGGTCGTACGCATGTTGCCGATCTTCGTTTCGCTGACGGGAAGCGGCCTTACCGCGCGGGAAAAGCTATTTCTTGGTTGGTTCGGGCCGCGCGGTCTTGCCTCGATCCTGTTCACGCTCTTGATGATGGATCAGTTCGATTTTCCCAATGAAGAAGAGCTGCTTGCCTGTGTCTCGCTCACTGTGGGGCTTTCGATTCTGCTACATGGGCTCAGCTCAACCCCTCTCGCAACACGCATCGGGCGCATGAGAAACTGAAGAAACGAAAGGATAGAAAATGGCAATGCATGTTGAGGTTTTCCGCCACCGAATAGACCCAGACTTCAAAGGCGAATTTGATGACCTCTATGCGCGGATGGTCACGGTCGTCAAAGGCTTAAAGGGCTATATTAGCCACAAGGTTTTCACCGCTGAAGATGGTGAAAAGGTTCTGATCGGCTACTTCGAAAGCTTCGAGGCTATCGAAGAGTGGGATGTTCACCCAGAGCATAAATATGCCAAAGAGCGTGGAAAGAATGGGGTTTTCCTGGAGTATGACGTCGTTGTGGCCGAAGTTGTTGAGCATCATTCGATGAATTTCGGCCACGGCACCCACTCAGACGGTGCGGCTTCGTGAATCCAAGGCCCTAGAACTTCACTTCAAAACCATTTCTTAAACCTAAAGAGGATCACAAGTGCGAATCCGATGGCCAAGCAGATGACCATCAGCACGATGAAGCCATGAGGCGAGCTATTCATCGGGATGCCCAGGAGGTTCACGCCAAAGGCACTGACGATAAACCCCAGCGGAAGGAAAAGCGTCGCAACGACAGAGAAGATGAACGAGCTTTGAGTGATACGCCTGTCCTGTATGCGCGCAACCTGATCGTTCAGAATATCGATCCGGTCCCGCAGATTTTGCAATGTTTCAAGATATCGCAATAACTGGTCGAGGCCGTCATCGATGCGGGCTCGGTCGCGCGCACTGAGCAAGACATGTTCGCACCGCGACAGCTGATCCAACACCGCTCTTTGCGGGCCGAAATGCCGCAAGAAACCGCTGATGCGCGACTGACTCTGTGCCATAGCCGGGCAGGCCGCTTCGGTTTTATGGTGGTTGACCATATCCTCGATCCGATTGACTGCATCCTCAAGAGCCTCAATGTGCTCGTCAATCTCATCAAAATGTTCTTCGATGAGATCCGCAAGAAACTCACCAGGCGTCGCAGGGCCTTTATGCTCTTCAAGGCGCGCATGAAGCGCAATGATCGGGTCGACATCTGCCTCGCGCGTGGTGATCACACGCGCATGCTCGATCCAAACACGGATTGAGACCATATCCTCGGGGTTGGCCATGTCTTGACTGATATGCATCGTTTTCAAAAGCACCATGATGCCCGCATCGTTTACCCGTACCCGCGACCGCGTGTCTTCCTCGACCAAGGCATCGACGACCAGATCATCCAGCATAACAACGTCCATTAGATAGGTGCTGGTTTCCTTGTGCTTGATGCACATATGGAGCCATTCCGCCCCATCTTTGAGCGAATGCAGATGAAGAAACCCCGGCGATGTTCGTGCGTCTTTCATGCGTCAAGGTCCCCCGTGCGGGGCGGGTGCGGCGTGGCGTTCTGAAAATGCGTCCTGAGCGTTGCGCGGCCCAGCAAGCAAGACCTTCGCCCCATCTGCCAATGCAGTTCCATCCCAAGCACGTAATTTGGCTTCTGCATTCGTCCGCACGCCGACTACGACCAAACCTGCGGGCCAGCTTCTCATTGGCTCGGGCGGTGCTTCAACAATGGTATGTTCGGCCAGAAAACTTTCAGCATCAAGCTGGTACAGGATCGTATAGGTCGTGTGGGCCATCCGCCTGACAAGCCACGCATGCGCGATGCCACATATAAACTCGTCCACAATTGAAGAGAAAAGGACATAGCGTACAAAAGCGATGGCAAGGACAATTGCCGCTATCTGCATCAGCACACCACTCGCTGTTTCTTCGATCCCGAAAGCGCCGACGACCAGAGTGGCAACCACCGATGCCAAACCAATTGAACCTGTGATGATCAGCACAGTGAGGATTTTGCGGCGCTCCGGCGTCTGGAGGATCAACTCCGACTCAGATGTCGTAAACCCAGTGCCGCTTAACGCTGACATGGCCTGAACTCTGGATATCTCCCTTGAGAGGCCAGTATGTTCGAGAAACACAGCCGCCACACGCACAATCGTGGACGAGATCGAAAACAAAATCACGATGGACAGTGCCGCACCCAAATTTTCCCCTCCATAGCGCGTGACAACAAATATTCACGCTTTATCATGCCATTAACTCTCTCGCTTACCGTAAAGGAAATACCATGATCGACAAGAGCCACCTGCGCGAAACGATGCTTGCTCTGACTGAAGCCGACCTCGCCCAAGCCCACAAAACCTATGAACGCTTTCTGAGTTCGGCGCGCTTGGATCGGACCGAAACCATCGAAAACGACGAGCAGAGCCAAGCAGAAGCCGCTGCTGACCTTGCAGAGGCATTTGATGACCGCGAGCATGAGGCTGAAGCTAAGATTGCAGCACTAAGTGCGCTCGATTTCGGCCCCAAAGACACAGTCGAACCCGGTGCGGTCGTTCGGTTCGGCGAACGTTTTCTTGTCATCGGCGTGTCTACCGCTGAATTTGAGTGCCAAGGAAACAAATTCATAGGAATTTCCCCTGCGGCACCGATCTATGAAGCTCTGGAAGGTAAGTCGCAGGGGGACGATTGCGAATTTCGAGGCAGAACCCTCCACCTTCATGAGGTGTATTGACCCCATTCGAACGGAGTTTTCGGCATGAGTGAAACCCGAAACGGGAGGCCCAGGGTGCCGCCTGGTCAAGTGGTAACGCAGAAATTCCCTGTTATGACGGCAGGGACACCTCGCACTGCAGACAAGAAAGACTGGACGCTGACTATCGACGGCGAGGTGGAAAACCCCGTCACCCTCGATTTGGCATCGTTCAATGAGCTGCCGCAGCGCGAGTTTGTGACCGATATTCACTGCGTGACGAAGTGGTCAAAGCTAGACACGCGTTGGAAGGGCGTTGACATAGCCGTACTCTTCGATCTCGTCCGCCCACATAGGGATGCGCGCTACGTTCAAGCGCGCGCAGATGGCGATTACTCAGCCAACCTGCGCATCGCTGACCTACTTGACGGACAAGCAATCGTAGCGACGGAATTTGATGGCAAACCCCTGACACCCGAGCATGGCGGGCCTGCCCGCCTCGTGGCACCACGGCTGTATTTCTGGAAGAGTGCAAAATGGCTGCGTGGCCTACATATCAGTCAATACGACTACAAAGGGTATTGGGAGAAGCTGGGCTATCATAATTTCGGTGATCCTTGGAAAGAACAAAGAAACCGTTAGACGCGCCACAACGCCATGAAAACAACGCGTGCAGCTCCAAGCCGCAGTTTGGCTTGACTATCATTTTGGATATTAATCAATGGATTGAGGGGGGGAGGTATTTTCTGCACGAACAACGGCTACGTCAGATTGGGATTGCTTCGTCCACAGGATTTGACTTCGTATTATCCTTCAAATTGCAGCTACAACGAATGTCGGAATTCTGCGTGACGTACCTGCCTACATGCGTTCAGACAACGGCCCGGAATTCATCTTAGTGGCCGTCAGGGACTGGATTAATGCCGATGGAGCAAAGACTACATCTATCGAGCCTAGGTCACCCTGGGAAAACGGATACTGCGAAAGCTTCATTGGACGGATGAGGGACGAGCTTTAGACGGTGAAATCTTCCACTCGCTACGTGAAGCTCAACTCACCATCGAAAGCTGGAGGAGACATTACAACACCAAACAACCCCATAGTGCATTGGGCTACAGACCAGCTGCGCCACAGGCCATCATCCAAATGAACCAACGGCCAATCATGCTCTAACTTTCAAATTGGCCACTCAAGTCGGGCTGGTCACTGCGTAGCATTGATGTCTTGGCCGATTGAGATTCGAATGGCCGCTTACACCGATGTAGCCTGAAACCTTCGCGGACGCAGCCAAGGGCAACTCTCCACCCGTTTGTGACGAGCGTAGCGATCCGGCCCGGCCGCGACCTTCCCAGATTGCTCAAACTCGCGATGCAATCCCGCAATCTGCCGTTCAGCGCAGGGTACAGTAAAGACAGGACCTAAACAAAAAACTGCGAACTAAATCAGCTTGCTCTACGTCTGGACCAGCATCTCTCGGCTGTGAATTCCCAACATGATCAGAGCCGGCCAAATCAAATACGTCTGGATTTCTAAGTTTTCGCCAAAGGACAGCAAAACCAGCGTCAAAAGTACCCCCAAGGGCAAGGTACCTCGCTTGGAGTTGGCTGCATCAATAACCGAAACGACAACGTGACAGCCGAATGGCACCGCAAAGGCGCTGAAACCCACCGCGCCTTTGACAAATAGCAAACCAAACCACGTATGGTGGCTGCCAATTGGCATATATTCGACGAGATGCGGACCGGGTTGAACCCGGCCATGCCCAAACCAAACCGCGTCTTCTTGCCAGCGTTCATAGGCGATCCTTTGCAGGGTTGCGCGAACGCGGGTGCTATCTGCGCGGGCTGATTTGAACGCGTCTATTGTTCCGAAAAGGGCATTTTGAAGCGGCGTGATGAACAGGCCAGACAGCGCAGTCATCCCCGCCAAGGCAGACCAAGCAAACCCGCGAAAAATGAAGGGCGCGAGCCGAGGAAGGGTCGTACAGAACGCCAGCCCAACCAACCCCATTCTGGATTTTGACGCCAATATCATCAACACCCCGGCCGCAACGCCAGCAAGCATCCAACGTCGGTCCTTTTCCTCAAGGGCAAACAAAACCATCATCACGCCAAGAAGGGCTGCGAAGGGTGACCACGGAGCAAAGAACTGCCAGCGGGGTTGCCCCGATCCGGGGTCGATTGTGTAGAGGAATACGGTGAAATATTCCGGCCCCGGCCCGCCTACGACCTTGAGAGGCGAGGTGAAAACCCGTTCGGGAAGTCCGACATACGGAGCGAGCAACATCAAAGGGGCAAGGGCAAGCGTTGTGGCCCCCAAAATACAATGGGCGCGCACAAGGATTTCACGGCGCAAAGGGAGAACAGCGCCCGCCAAAGGGAATAGGCACATCAAGGCCCAGCCTTTGGCCCAGCCAATGGTTGATTTGATGGTTGTCTTAACCCCCATTGCCCAATTCATGTGCCCCACCCAGAGCGCAATCAGCATCACCGCCATGCCGATAATCCAACCCCAAATCAGCCAAGGCACAGGGCCTGTGGCACGCAGATCAGGCCGAATGGCCGGACCAAGGTAAAGCGAGAGCACCGCAAACCCCGCCATTATCCATGCCAAAACGGGCCCAAGAATATAGAGCCCACCAACGAAATAGACCGGCCAAGTGGCAACAAGCGCCCAGAATACGAGGCGCTCAGGCAAGGTGTCGGGGCGGATCACGGTGTTGCCTCGGGCGCGGTCGGACGGGTCAGAATGCGATCAATGAGGGCTTTGCGATACCACCCCAAGGTCGCAGCGATCGCCAACATCAAACTGGCCGCGATGGCCGCTGCCAAGACCAGTTTGGTTTTGGGGGAAGACGGTCGCGTTGGCAGGTTTGGGTCCTCTAACACCTGAACCAAAGGGTAAGACGCATAGATATCGGTTTTGGAGGATTGCGAGCGGGCGATGGCCGAGGCAAACACCGCTTCGGCCACGGCAAAATCGCGTTGACGGTCCTCAAGTTCCGAGGCCACGGGCTCTAGGCGTTGGATTTCAGCGGCGTCTTTGCGGTGTTGCGCCGAAAGGGTCGACACTTCCTTGCGCATCGCCTCAAGAGTTGCATGTTCGCGCACCAGTTCCGAGAGCAAATCCGCCCGCGCGCCGTCCGGGGCTCGATCAAGGGAGCGGACCTCGGCCATCGAAAATCCGGTCACCGATGCGGCCAGTTTTAACACTGCCTTTTGGGCGGTTTCATGTGTTCTTTGGGCGGCTTGGCGTTCGGGATGACGGCCCCCGAAATGGGATTTTGCGGTGGTGAAAAGGGCGGCAGCCTCGGCCAGTTCGGCCAAAGCAACCCGATATTCTTCATCAGAAAACAGTTTCAAAGTTGCCGCTGCATGCTGAGCCGAAATGTGTAGAGCGGATTCCAGATTGGCCACACGCGAGGCTTGCGAGGCGGCCGTGCCGTTAAGAGTTTGCAGCCGTTCGGCCAAAACCTCGAGTGCCGCAACCCGGCCCTTGAATTGATCGGCAGACATCAATCCGCTGTCCTCGCGCAGGTCAGAAATTGAGGTTCTGTTGGCCCGAACCGAGGTGACATAGTCGGCGATTGCATCTTCGCCACCCGCTTGACGTTGCACAATTTCGTCTTGCCGCAGCGCGTCGATCTCGGCAAAGAACGATGCCAATAAGGCGCGTGCGCGTGACTGGGCTGCTGGTGCCGCATCGGCGGAAAGCTCAACGTGGATCAGATTGGTTTGATCGACAAGTTTGATTTTTGGACGACCGAAATCATCGCGACTGACCTGTTCGACCATGGCCGCAGCGTTCAAAATCCGGTCGGCCACAATCAACCTTTTGTAGGTTTCCGTCGGGCTGATCGACCCATTGGCAAAGGCTGAATTGGCATAGGAAGAGGCCTGTCCAAATTTGTTGAGATTCACCGATGTCGAGCTACCTGCACCGGGTAGGATCAATGAAAACTGTGAGGTGAATTGTGGTGTTGCTGTTGTGAGATATCCAAGGCTTGGTAACCAAACCGCCACAAGCCCCATACCGAACATCGACAGATACCGCATATTGCGTCGGGTTTTGGTGTACACCCACCGCTTTACACGCCGTACCCATGATCTCGTGCCGGATGCCTTAACCCGAGTGGTGCCATTTGCGGAAGCGGATAAAAATTTGGGGTTCTGAAAACTCATAAGCACTCTCCTTGCTTACGAGTTTACCGGTCCGATCTGAGTTTTGCGTCGCCCCACCCGGGCAGGGTTTGCGGGGATTGGGATTGGTAACCTACCCGATCGGATATGTTTTAGAACAATCCTGCTTCGCGTGCGACCAGGGCCGCTTGGGTCCGATTGTTGACGTCAATCTTGCGATACAGGGTTTTGACGTGCAGTTTGATTGTCGGCTCGGCCAAATCCAACCCACGCGCGATTTCCTTGTTGGACTGGCCTTTGGTCAGGCCTTCCAACACCTGCAATTCCCGTTGTGTGAGCTTATCCAACAGGGGATGGGCCGGGGGCGTGTCTGGTGCGGTCATGAAATCAATCGGGGCGTATTGTTCACCCATGGCCATGAACCGAATGGCATTGATCAGCGATTGTGCCGCCAGTGTTTTGGGAACAAACCCTGCGGCTCCGGCTTCGAGTGCGGCTTCGGCGACCTCGCGGGTGGCATCCCCTGAAATCAGCGCCACACGCGGTGCATTCTCCAAATCGAGAATGCGATGTAGCCCCTCAAGACCGTTCATCTTGGGCATTTTGTAATCCAAAAGAACCAGATCGTAAGCGTCGCCGGTTTTGATCCGCTCAAAGGCCTGATCGAAATTCGCCACGGCGTCGACGTCGATGTCGCCCGTGGATTGAACATAGGCAACCAAGGTGTCGCGCACCAAGTCATGATCATCAGCTAGTAAAAGTCTCACTGGTCTACTCCATCAACACGGGGTGCTTTGATTAGACACTGCATGTGTGTCCGCGACAATGGTTGCGGTGTTCTATTCGGAACTACGCGCCCATCCGTTCGGATAGGTCTGGCGGTCCTTTGCGAAATTTTAACCCTGTTTATCACTCTCTCACACCTCATGTCCCGCGGTGGCATCCTCCTGCGCCTTTGGGAAAAAAGCCGGTGTTTGTCATGCTGATCCCAAGCACATCTTGTGGGAGGATCACCATGCAACATTCATCAAACGCAGACTTTGGTTTGGGCGCGACGCCTATCGAGCGATTCAGCAAAACGGTCAAGACAACACAGCCAACCAAGGCACTGGCCGTGTTAGACCAACCCCTATGGGATGGGACAGCGCAGGGTGCCATTGCGCAATGTTTAAACGGGCAAAGGAACACGGTGTTTTTCCTTAACGCGCATTGCGCAAACATCCGGGCACGGCACCGGACTTATGCCCAGGCGCTTGCGCGGGCGGATTATGTTTTTCCGGACGGCATAGGCGTGGAAATGGCCGCCAAGATGTGTGGGGATCAGGTTACGACCAACTTGAATGGCACCGATTTGGTGCCCGACCTTCTGCAAGAGGCAGGGCGGCGGGGCCTTTCGGTCTTTCTTCTTGGCGCGCGTCCTGATGTCGCTCAAGCGGCGGCTGACAAGCTTGAGGCCAGCTGTCCGGGGGTGGTGATTGCGGGTGTCCGGGATGGCTATGCTCAATCCGCCGACAATCGCCAGACAGTTGAGCACATCAACGCCTCCGGTGCCGATATTGTGCTTGTTGCCAAGGGTGTACCCCTTCAGGAGTTGTGGATTGATCAGCATCGCGATCAACTAGAGGCTCAACTGGTTATGGGGGTTGGGGCGCTCTTTGATTTTGTGTCTGGTATGGTGCCGCGCGCGCCAGAACCGATCCGCAAAGCCCGTGCCGAATGGGTGTACCGGTTGTGTTGCGAACCCAAACGAATGGCCCGCCGCTATTTGATTGGCAACGCCACTTTTTTGGGACGGGCATCCGTGCATGCTATCAATGGCCTTGCAGCGGGGACAATCGAGAAACGGATGCTCGACGTGGTATTGGCGAGCTTTTGCATTCTCTTGCTGTCGCCCATCCTTTGTCTCATTGCGCTGGCCATACGGATGGATAGTCGCGGCGCGGCCGTGTTTTCGCAAACAAGAGTTGGTGAATTCGGTGCCGAGTTCAAACTCTTTAAGTTCAGGACGATGCATTTGGATGCCGAAACCCGGCGGGCTGATATCCTGGCCATGTCAGATCGGGAAGGCCTATGTTTTAAGTCACGCCAAGACCCCCGGATCACCCGTGTTGGGTCGTTTTTGCGCAAATGGTCTTTGGACGAAATCCCCCAAATTTTCAATGTATTAAAGGGCGATATGTCTTTTGTTGGTCCGCGTCCGGCACTTCCCGGTGAGGTCGAGGCCTATCCAGAACACGCGCTCGGGCGGTTGCTGGCCAAGCCGGGAATCACGGGGTTGTGGCAGGTGTCGGGCCGGGCCGATATTGGTTTTGACAAGATGATCGACCTTGATCTGGCCTATATCAAAGCGCGTTCAATCTGGCTCGATTTGATGCTGCTGGCCTTGACCTTTCGCGCGGTTCTGTTGCGGCAAGGCGCGTATTAAACCGCCCTCTAATCCGAACGGATAGGACACCACCCGGAATAGCCATACCGGGTGGCGGTCTTTTTGCGCATGCTTGGGTCAGACCGATAGGAGACACATCGTGACCAAATTGCTGACTGTTCTTGTCGCTGTAATCATGGCTTTTGCGCCGTTTGTGGCCGTTGCGGACCAAAGCGCGAGCGAGCCCGTCTTGTTTATCCAGCAAGATGCATCTTCTGAACCTGTTGCGGTCACCTTGGCTGAACTACAATCCTTGCCTCAGACAACGTTTAAAACATCAACTATCTGGACCTCAGGCGTGGCTGAGTTTTCCGGCGTGGCCTTGTCACGGCTATTGAGTTCTTTTGGGATTGAGCAAGGGGTTATCAGAGCCCGGGCCGCCAATGATTATGCCGTCGACATTCCCATAGCATCCTTAAGCCCAACCGCCCCGATCGTGGCCTTTCGCATGGATGGTAAAACGATCCCGCGACGTGGAAAAGGCCCGCTGTGGATTGTCTTTCCCTATGACATGGATGCCGCGTTTCGGACGGAAACGATATATTCTCAGAGCATTTGGCAATTGAAAAGTCTGGATGTGGTAGACTGAAATCACGTATTGGGAGTTGTCGTTACATGAGTGCCACTAGGTCAAAGGCCGTCCAACGGTTCCGGATTCCGATCCTTGGAACGTTGTTTGCGGTTGCTGGGTTCGCTGTCCTTTCGTGGTTTATCTATACCGAAGCCCTGCAAGAGCTTGAGACCCTGAAATTCGCCAAAACGGACAATGTAGAATGGTCGATGAGCCAGAGCGAAGTGGATTACCTGCGATTTCTAGAAGCGCTGTCGATCACCCCAGAGACGGCGACGACGCAACAGCTTGCAGAAATCCGTCTGCGCTTTGATCTGTTCTATTCTCGTATTGATCTGTTTGAGCAAGGCGCGCTTTTTGCGGCGTTTCAACAAGACCCAAAACTTGGCCCGCTGCTTGATACGATTGGGGCAGGGCTTGATGGTTTGGTCGACACTGTGGATGGCCCGGATGCGGGGCTGATCCTTGCCTTGCCAGAACTACGATCAACCGCTCTGGCCATGAGGTCTGATGTTCGGGAATTGGCCCTAAACGGCGTGGCCTTTTTCGCCCGTCAGTCCGATCAAGATCGCAATCAAAGCGCCGTCACCCTGACACATCTGGTTTATTTGACTGGGGCCATGCTTTTCGTGATGGCGATGTTGAGTTTTGGGTTGTTCTATTTCAATCGACAAACCTATCGTCAAAGCATCAAAGTCGCCCAGGCCAATTCCCGCCTTCAAGGCATATTGGAAACGTCTCTGGATGGTGTGATCGTCACCAAAAACACCGGCGAAATCCTAACCTTAAACCCGGCTGCGGAAAAAATGTTTGGGCATTTGGCGGAAGATGTCCTTGGGGCTCCTGTCGGTGATCTGATCGTGCCGGATCATTTGCGTCAGGCCCATCGCGCCGGAATGGCCCGCATGTTGAGGGGCGGCGACAGGCGTGTCATCGGGCAGGGGCGCGTGCAACTAGAGGCCTGCCGTCAGGATGGGTCAATTTTCCCGGTTGAAATGGCGCTCTCGGCGGTCAATGAAGATCAAGACGAGGTATTCGTTGCTTTTTTGCGCGACATGTCTCAGGCGCACGCCGATGAAAAAGAGCTGATCAAAGCCCGAGATCAAGCCTTGGCAGGGGAAAAAGCCAAAACCGATTTCCTTGCTGTCATGAGCCACGAAATTCGCACACCGCTCAACGGGATACTAGGCACCTTGCAGTTGATGGCGCGTGAGCCGCTCACCCAGCCGCAGCAAAAGATGCTGCGCAATATGGACATCTCAGGCCAGTTGTTGCTGCGCCATGTAAACGCCGTGTTGGACATTGTCAGCGCCGAGGCCGGGACCGTTTCGGTGCGAGAGGATGTGTTAAACCCCGGAATGTTGATCCAAAAAATCGTCGATGCTCTAGGTGGGGCCGCAGCGGAACGGGGCAATGTGATAGAATGGTCGTGGAACGGTAGTGAAAAGGATTGGGTCCTTACCGACGCACATAAGCTCGAACAGATTTTGCTCAACCTTGTGGGCAATGCGATCAAATTCACCCGCGAAGGACGTATTGCGATAGGAGCCGCGATAGAAGCGACGGCCGATGGTTCCGAAATACTGAACCTGTCAGTTTTCGACACAGGGATCGGCATCGCCCAAGACCACTTGCCAAATGTGTTTGATGACTTTCAAACCTTTGATGCCTCGTTGGATCGCGCCACGCCTGGCTCGGGTCTCGGTCTCGGAATTGCGCGCCGATTTGCCGAGACTTTGGGCGGGAGCATCGCTGTGTCTAGCACCCTTGGCAAAGGCAGTCAGTTTGACGTGAGTTTGCCGGTGAAACGTACCGTTACCCCGGTCAAGGTTGAGGACGACCCGAACTTCCAAGCGATTTTACCGCCAAAGATGACCATTCTTGTCGTCGATGATAATCAGATCAACTTGGACGTTATGGCGGCGATGCTAATACATGAAGGTCATGGAGTGACCTGCACCACCAGCGGGCTGGACGCGGTTCAGCAAGCGATGGCCAAACGGTTTGATGCGATTTTGATGGATATCTCAATGCCCGGCATGGATGGTGTCACCGCCACGGCCCATATTCGTCAAGGCGGCGGGGCGTCTTCCGATGTTCCGATCTTGGCCGTTTCCGCCAATGTGTTGCCCGATGAAACGCGCTCTTATCTTGAGGCCGGTTTGTCAGGCGTTCTTGGCAAACCTTTGACATTTGATGCCTTGCAAAACGCGTTGTTGGCTGTGAATGGACCAAGCGCGGCCTTGGCTCATTCTGACGACCTCCTTGACCAACGCCAGCTCGATCAAATGCACAGGACTTTGGACAAAGCCGCATTGAACAATCTGTTTACACGGATGATGTCCGATGCAGATCAATTGATCGCGGATTTGGGGCCTGATGCCGATTTACCCGCAACCGCTGTTTTGGCCCATAACGTTGCCGGAAGTGCCGCGATGTTCGGAGCGCAGCAGTTCCATTTGCATCTCAACGACATCGAAAAACTCTGTTTGGCAGGCGAGCGAGACGCTTTCGTGCGCGCGCTTTCTGCGCTTGGAGAGTGTTGGCGTGACAGTCGCGCGGCGCTGGAAACTTGGCACTCAAAGGTTATTTGAGAACCAAAGCGGCCGCGCCGACAACGGTTGTGACCCGTCCGATATCCGCAATGTTGGTCACCGTGCTGTCATAACAGGCAATGGCATCGCCGGGCAAGACATAGGGATCGTAATCATCGCGATCTGCCCGGCGCAGCAACCGTTCGATATTGCGCTCAATCACAACGGACACCTGCGTTACGGGATTGCGAGAAAACAGCACGGCGTGGCGGTTGGCATTGGTGAGCTTCACGCCGCCCACGCAATTGGTATCAACGACCGCTTTTAGGAAACGCGCGCCGTAGGGCACTTCGCGCACAGATCGTCCGATGGCGGATTCCGCGTTGCCGGTGGCGGGTTGCGTTAGGTTCGACATGTATAGCGTAACACCCGGCGGGCTAATTGGGCTTGGGCGCATCAGGTCGTCTTGGAAGCACTGGCGGCTTTTCACGACTATCCTATCCCCGTTCAACAACATGATGTCGGTCGGGTCACTGCCATCAAAAATGCCCCGCAAATCCATCCGATAGATTTCACCGGCCCTGTGCAGTTCAACAGAAGACAGGTCTGCATCTGGGCGCACCCCGCCCGCAGCACGCAAGGCCACCGAGAGGTTGCGTTCTTCTGTTGAGGCCCCAATCGCGCTCTGCCGCATCCGATCGGCTTGATCGCCGGAAACCGCCCCGATCCGAACCGCATGGGGTTCAAAAACCGCCCCAGTTACGCCGACGCTAACATCGGCAAAATCTAAAATGCGTAGAGAAAGCTGGGGCGCGGTTCCATAGTGGCCGGTCTTGACCAAGGCCCGTTGCACGGCGCGTTCGACCTCTCGCGTGCTTTTGCCTTGCGCTGAAACGGGGGGCATATGCGGTATGGTCAGATCGCCCTCTCGGGACACGACATAATCACCGCTAAAGGTGTCATCGCCTTCGACCACCAGTTGCACAAGATCGTTTCGGGTGAGCTTTTCACCCAAAAGCGGGCTGAGGGCGGGCGCGGACCATTTGCCAATCGTGTCATCAATGCTGCCCCCAATCGGCGGCAAGCAGGGTGTTTCGTTCATCTCCTGCGCCTCTAAATACCGGGATTTGATCTTGGCCGGTTTGCGGTACTGCGCTTGATAGGCCTTTCCTTCGGCGACCGGTTCAATGTTTTGGGGCGTTTTTAGACTGGCGCAGCCGGGAAACAGCGACAGTGCAAGAGTTGAGGCAAGTGTTATCGGTAAAAAACGAGGCATGGATACATCCTTTTGGGCTTGCTTCAAGTTAAGGCCAGTCCCTCCAACCACGCGAGATGGGGATCGGGATGGCAATGCAATCCCAATGGATAGGGGGACACCCATTATTGTTCTGGCCTGATCCAGAGGGGGCGAAGACGGCTATTTTTCAGCGGGTTACAAAGGGGGACCTTCAGATCGGAGCCCCCCATGAAGCAACACACTCACGGACAGGATCGCGGATTTATTCCCGATTTCCTCGCTTTTGGTGCCTCCGAGATCACGGCCAAGGTCTCGCGTATTTTGGTTGTGATCGCTGTCGCCCGCAGTATGGATGCTGCACAAATTGGCGTGGCTGCTGCGGCCCTCGCTGCGGGCGACATTCTTAAAGCACTAAGTGAAAACGGTGTCGGCCAACGCATCATCGCCGCCCCGCAAGCCGAGCTTGAGGCGACGTGCAACCGGGCCCAGTCACTCTTTCGGTTTTGGTGTTTTGGTCTAACGGGTTTTCAATGGGCCATCGCCGCGGTGCTGTTTGCCTTTGGGGCGCAAGAGCTGGGTATTTTGCTGGCGATATTGGCGGTGGAATACCTCTTTATGCCGGCTGGGTTGGTTCAGGCCGCCCTGGCTATGCGCGAAGGCAAGTTGCCGCAAACGGCGGTCATCGCTGGTGGACAGATCGTTGGGGCCAATCTGGCGACCACCGTGCTTGCCGTTCTTTGGCCCTCACCTTTGGCTTTGGTTTTGCCCCGCCTTGTCGCCGCTCCGATTTGGTTGATCTGTATGCGTCGCCTGCGCCCCTGGACGTCAAAACCAACCGTCGGAGCCGCCCCGATATCGCCATTTTTGCGGTTTGGCAGTGCCGTTATAGGCATCGAATTGGTCAAGGTTCTACGTGTTCAAGCGGACAAACTGATTGTTGGCCTGTTGCTCGGTGCCGAAGCTCTTGGCCTATACTTCATGGCGTTCAATGCCGGCCTTAGCCTTGCAACATCCGTGACACAGGCATTTTCCGTCGCCTTGTTTCCACATCTTTGCACGGCACCAAACCGGTCTGTCGCTCTGCGCCACAGCTTGATTGTCTCGATCTGTGTGGTCTCTCCCTTTGTGTTGGCGCAATCCCTGCTGGCCCCGATCTATGTTCCACTCTTGCTCGGCGACGGGTGGGAGGCGGTGATTGAACCGGTGTCGATCCTCTGCCTCGCTGCCATTCCCGGTCTTATCTGGACCGGTTGCGCGGGCCTGTTACGCGCCAACGATCGCCCGCAAGACGAATTGAGGGTGGGTGCAATACTGGCACTAGTGCTCGGGATCAGCACGGTTGTGACCGCGCCCCATGGCCTCACTACCATGGCATGGAGCTACCTCGCGGTGAGCACGCTCATCATGACAGGGTTCGCGGCCCCCATCCTGCTTAACGCTTTTTCCCAAAAACCAAACGAGGTCTAACAATGCCAAGGTTTTCAATTGTCATTCCCTGTTTCAACGCGGCCTCAACATTGGTCGAAACGCTGGACAGCATAACGGCACAAGTCTTCACAGATTGGGAAGCGCTTTGCGTTGATGACGGGTCGTGTGACGGAACCCGTGAGCTGGTCGAGGACTATCAAAACCGTGACCCGCGCATCCGACTATTGCGCAATCCGGGCAAGGGCCCGAGCGCGGCACGTAATTATGGAGCCTTGACCTTGGCACGCGGGGCCATCCTCTGTTTTTGCGACGCGGATGACATTTGGACACCAGATAAGCTTGGGCAATTGGATCACCAGTTTCGCTTACGTGACGTTGACGGCATCTATGCCAAAGTCGGTTTCTTTCGAACCGCCCCCGGTGACGGGCACAGGCAATCAACGGTGAAACCATCCGCGTTGACAATCACGGATATGTTGTCGGAAAACCCGGTTTGCACATTGTCGAACCTCAGCCTGCGCAAATCTTGTTTTGACGCAATCGGCGGGTTTGATCCGGGCTTTGTTCACAACGAGGACCTTGATCTTTTGGTGCGCCTATTGGGTGCTGGGGCGGTGATCCGGGGCAGGGATGATCTGCAGGTTTGGTATCGCTGCTCTCCTGATGGATTGTCGTCGGACCTTGAAGAAATGGAACGCAGTCGACGTGCGGTCCAAGAGCGCGCCCGTACCTTTGGTGTGCAATGTGATGCCAAGGCAGAGGCGGTTTATTTGCGCTATCTTGCGCGGCGCTCCTTGCGGCTAAAATCGCACCGGTTTCAGGCATTAGGGCTGACCCTGCGGGGCATCAACCATAGCCCATCTGGATTTTTCGCCCCTCTGCATCGCGGTGCCGCAACGGCTTTGGCCTCTGTCGTTGCACCAGTTCTTCCGCAAACACTTCGCACCGCCTTGTTCTCCTAATCCCATTCCGAAAGGATCTGCCAAATGCCCACCGCAAGCATCGTTGTCCCCGCCTATAACGCCAGCCGAACCTTGCCTGAGACCTTGCGCTCATTGCTGTGTCAGACGTACCGAGATTTCGAAATCATTGTTGTCGATGATGGTTCGAGCGATGAGACGGCCCAAGTCGCCGGGCAGTTTGCAACCGATCCACGGCTCAGAATAGTCCGTCAAACCAACCGAGGGCTAGCCGGCGCGCGCAACTCTGGTATCGCGGCCGCACGGGCCGACTATGTGGGGTTTTGCGATGCCGATGACCTTTGGGTTCCGCACAAGCTTGATGTTCACATCCGGCACCTAGACGCCAACCCGGATGTGGCGCTAAGCTATTCAGGCTCTAAGCTTATTGATGAGGACGGGGCCCCGCTTGGTATTGTCCAAAAACCACGACGGCGGGGGGTGACACCGGCGCATGTGTTTAAACGCAACCCTATTGGCAATGGCTCCGCCGTTGTTGCGCGGCGTGTTGCCCTAACCGACATAGCCTATCGACCACATTTTGAGTCCGAGCGGGATTGGGTGTTTGACGAAACCTTTCGCCAGTCGGAAGACATCGAATGCTGGTTGCGCCTCATGCTGACCACTGATTGGCAGATAGAGGGAGTGGCGCAACTATTGACCGAATACCGCATCAGCAGCCACGGCCTGTCGGCTTCTATTGATCAACAGTTGGATGCGTGGGAACGCATGGTCACGAAACTGACGGACCTGAACCCAGAATTTTTTGACACCCACGCCGATGCCGCCAGAGCCTATCAATATCGCTATCTCGCCCGTCGGGCGATCAGCCTAAACCTCGCGCGGCGAGGTTATGACTTTGCGTGGCAATCGCTTCAGATGTCTCGCAAGCCGCTGATCGAAGAGCCGATCAAAACACTCTCAACCCTTGCGGCTGCCGAAGTCCTCAAGCGCGCCGGTGCCTTGCGTCTTCGGCAGGCGATGACGGCCTTGACCGCCATCAAACGTTTCTAATTGCAACTTCAGGAGGCCGTGATGAAAACAGCCATTCACTTGATTGATGATCGCACACCGGGTGGCGTGATGCGCATGGTGGCATTTCTAACCAGCGCCCCAGACCCGACCTGCCACCATAGCCTATTGGATTTCCAAGACTGGCGTCGCATCTACCCAAGCCCTGATATTATCGTGTCACATCTTGCGGTGAGCTGGCGCAACTTACCGGCGTTTTTGGCCTTGCGCGCTCGGTTTCCGAGCGCACGATTGGTTCATGTTGAACATAGCTACACGCAATCCTTCACCGCGCAAAACGTGGTGAACCGCAGGCGTTTCTTTAACCTATTGCGAACAAGTTATTCCGTATTCAACAGCGTTATCTGCGTGAGCGAGGCCCAAGCCAAGTGGATGCGCTGCCGTGAACTTGTGGCACTGGAGGCGCTGGAAACCTGCAATAGCATCGTCGACTTTACCGATTTCTCCAATGTGCCTCCGGCAGGACCAAAACCTAAGCGATTGGGATTGGTCGGACGATTGGATCGGCAAAAGGGGTTCGACATCGCTATCAAGGCGTTTAGACACCTCGACGATCAAGAATTGGAGCTAAAAATCTTTGGCAGCGGGTCGCAGGAGCAACAGCTCAGGCAGCTGGCGATGGGCGACCGGCGCATAAAGTTTCTCGGATATTCCGCAAACTCTCGTGACATTTACGCTCAACTCGACGCTGTTCTAATGCCGTCAAGGTGGGAAGCGTTTGGTTTGGTGGCAGCAGAGGCATTTGCGGCGGGGCGCCCTGTCTTAGCCGCGAGTGTAGATGCGCTCACAGATCCAAACAGAAAGGGTATTTTGTTGGTGCCCGGTAATGGGGCAGGCAATTGGGCGAAGGGACTGAAATCATTTTGTGAAAAGCAATTCGAACTGGTCCCCATTTGCCAAATGGAAGCAGATGCATGGAAGCAACGTATGCTGGACAAGTGGCGCGACAATCTCGTTGGAACGCTCAGGTCAGCTTAAATGAATGTCATGAGGTTTCGCGCAGCGGCGACAGGCGCGGAACACCTTTGCTTTGAAGGGAACAGATGCTTTCATTGCGCGTGAGAGGTCTTGCAAGGCATGGGTTGCTCGGCGGATGCGCGGCGTTCCTTATCCGACATGCTTCCCAGGGATCTCTTGCCGGTGATTTGGCGTATAACCGAACCAGAAACAGCTAGGGATCTACGAAACCTGTTGGTCGCCATCAGGGATGATCAAAAGGCCTAGGGATACGCCGGAACACTCAATAGATCGCATTGCTGCGAAATTGGCGGTTTTCGGCATGAAACAAACACTAGTAACACGTTTTGACGAAAAGATTAATACGTGTAAGGTCGGCGCGATAAGCGCACTTATTGCCCACGCAAACACTATTTCTAAAATGGATTTACGCTATGGTCACACTCACCGGCAGCAGCCTGACACTCACCGACACATTAGTCGATACCGCAAGCCTCGGGTTGAACGGTGCAAATGGAACCGCTAGCGCGGTGGTGAACGGCACCACCTACATCTATACCGCTTCGGCCTTTGAAGACGCGATCCAGGTCTCGACCCTGTCGGCGGATGGAACCCTGACGCCGGTTGCTGTCGTCAATGATGTTGCTGGCACCTCTATTGATCAGGCCTATCAGGTCAAGGTTTTCGAAGTGGCCGGCACTCAGTTCCTAGCCGCAGGAGGATTCAGCGATGATGGGGTCACCATCTATACGATTGGGGACACCGCCCCTTACCTGACCTTTGCAGATGCTGTTTTTCAAACTGAAGACCCAGATTACAATTTAGATTCTACCTACGATATTGAGATTCTAACCCTATCCGGGGGAACATTTCTTTATGTCATGGGCAACAATAGCGACGGTTTAAGCGTCTTCGAAGTGGATGCGTCAGGTGGGCTAACAAGCGTAGAGAATGTCGATGATGATGCGACTTTGGAACTGAATGGAGCCCATGGCCTAGCCTCTTTCGACTTAAACGAAACCCAGTTTATCGCCGCAACCGGATTTTATGATGATGGCGTCTCGATCTTTTCAGTGAATGAGACCACCGGTGCCCTTTCGCATACCGCTAGCATTGACGGGGCCGCGGATGGTGTTCTCGACGGCGCGGACTTCCTTGATGCGGTGGTCATTGATGGCACTGCCTATCTTTATGTGCCCGAGCAAAGCGGCGATGCCATTTCAGTCCTTTCCTTCGATGGTAGCTCGATTGAACTGGAGCAACGAATCCAGTCCGATTCCGCGTTGGATGGGGCCCGTGAGGCCTCGATCGTCGAGATCGGCGATCAGCTCTTTCTTTCGGTTACGGCGTTTTACAGCAGCCAGGCGCATTTTTTTGCAATCGAGCAAAACCCCTTGAGCGGACACACCGGCGAGCTGACAGTGCTGCAAAGCCTTGTCGACAATAATGGCGAAGGGGCGCTCAGCAGTGCAGCGCGCCACCATTCGGTGACCATTGACGGCACCACCTACCTGCTGATCACTGGGCGGAGTGATAACGCCGTCAACGTCTATGAGGTCGGTGGCGGCGATGACGTGGTGACGGGGGGCAATGGCGCGGATGATCTATCCGGCGGCGCTGGTGCTGATGTCGTCTCCGGCCTTGGTGGTGACGATACGATGCACGGTGGGGCAGGGGATGATCAGCTCGACACCGGATCGGGCAATGACAGCGCCGATGGCGGTGCCGGCGATGACGTTTTGCAAGGGTTGGGCGGTGATGACACGCTGCTTGGCGGCACGGGCGATGATGATCTTCTTGGCGGCTCTGGCGATGACAGCGTTGAGGGCGGTGAAGGTGCGGATGGGATCGTGGCGGGGTCTGGCAATGATTTCGCACGCGGCGATGACGGCGCTGACTGGGCGCGGGGCGGTTCGGGGGCCGACACGCTCTCGGGCAACGACGGCGAGGATACGCTGCGCGGCGGCGACGATAATGACCGCATGTTCGGCGGCAATGACAATGACACACTCGCAGGCAATGCCGGCGATGATTATTTGCGCGGCGGCAATGGCGATGACGCGGTTTTTGGCGGCACCGGCGGTGACGATCTGGGCGGCGAGGCCGGCAATGACACGCTCTGGGGCGGCTTGGGTGATGACCTGATGCGCGGCGGAGATGATGACGATGAGCTGAGCGGCTCGCGCGGCGCAGACACGTTGTCGGGGAACGACGGCAATGACTTGCTGCAGGGCGGTGCGGATGCCGACCGGCTAATTGGCGGGCTTGGCCGCGACACGCTGGAGGGCGGATCTGGTGCGGATGTGTTTGTTTTCTCAAGTGAATTGCAGAGCGCGCATGGGTCGGACCGCGACGTGATCACAGATTTCGAGGAGGGAGACATGATCGACCTTTCGGGCTTTTCTGGCACACTGACCTTCGTGACGAGCTACACAGGTACAGCAGGCGAGGTGCGCTATAACGAGAACATCGGGCGGCTCTATATCGACGTCGATGGCGACAGCGCGTCCGACTTCTCGGTCGATGTGACCGGAGCACCAGCCATCGATGCCAGCGATCTTATTTTGTGACGTTAACGGGTCGGCAGCGGCACATGATCTGGCCCACAAGCCGACCCTCCAAACGATCCGGACGCACGTTTGACGGCTACCCTTCAAATCATTAAATAGCGCGCCGCAGTAAATCTGGGTGTTCCGTTCTGAACAAGGTTTTGCCCCTATGAGAGGCATGGACAAAAGTCCGAAAACCTTAGAACGCACGATATTTTTCGGCCCCAAGGGGCAACGATGCCGTTTAGATTGAGCGCCAATTCAACGGTAGCGTTAGCTCACATCTGTTGTTTTAAGGGGCCCGCGACCGCCGCCTAAGTTTGTTTTCCGGCCCCTTTGGAAAGGCTCTGATGGGGCGACTGTAAAGGCCATGTCCGTTTTGGGCGCACTCCCGTCACCCGATGATGCCGACCAGACCGGTGCCACAGCATTTTGCGCACCAATCACGCGCTGCACTTCCGTGCTCAATGGTTCGTTTCTTTGTCATTGCGGCGGTTCGATGATCTGCAAGGTGTCATTCTCGACCACCGCAGCCAGTGTCATACTGGTCCGCTGATCCGTCCGTCGGCTCGATTTGGGACGGGTTCTCCCGACTGAACGCGTCAAATGTCAGAGGTGAGACCTAACTTTGATATTCGTCAACATGCGTCAGCGCCTGACTCCACGAATGGATTTGCTTGAAAAGCAAGTTGTCCTGCTTGGTCCTGGCGACTGGCAAAATCCCATCAAGTGACTTTTGGGACCTTGCCTGCAAGTGGTCTTAAGCAATTGGAGTGCAATACGAAACCTTTGCAAATCAGATGATGGGTGCTTCCGTTTGGTATGTCTTCGGCACTGCTTAAACGTCGAAACCCTTTGGTTCTAAGTGTCAATTCTGCCCGCAAGCGCAGCATCAACGATGAATTCGACCTTCAGCTCTGGCCTGGCCAACTTGGCCTCACCACACGCACGGGCCGGAGCGTGGCCGGAAGGCACCCAGGCGTTCCAGATCTCATTTAACCCATCAAAATCTTGCATATCAGCAAGCCAGATGGTGACACGTAGCATGTGCTCGCGGGACGATCCCGCCTGTTTCAGGAGGGCATCAACATTTTCCAGACAGGCGCGTGCCTGTTCTTGGATCGTGTCACCCTCGGCGACCTGGCCAGTCAAATAGACCACGCCATTGTGTTTCACAATTTTGGATGAACGGGTTCCAGTGTCGATGCGCTCAATCACGATAGTTTCCTTAGATTTTGGTATTTTCCCATCCCGGAAAGGAGAGGTTGATTGCCATATGTTCATTTGAGATAACTTAAGGCAATCTCAATTTAGTTTAGTCTCATTCAGGGAATCTAAAATTGGCAATCAAGATCGACATGCTCAGATGCTTCACAACAGTTGCTATTCACGGAAGCCTATCAGAGGCCGCAAACGCGCTTGGGCGTACCCCATCCGCAGTTTCAATGATGTTGAAACAGTTCGAAGAGCATGTTGGGTCTGCCCTTTTCGAGACTGCCCGAAAATCCCGTTTAACGCCGCTTGGAGACCTCATTTTAATTGAGGCGCGCCGCGAGGTGGCCCATTTCGAGAACACGGTGTCGGTGATTGAGGGACTGTCGCGTGCTGAGCTTGGCTATCTGAGGTTGGCTGTGACGCCGTCGGTGGCAACGACCGTACTTCCCCCTGTGATTTTCAGGTTCGCGCAGAAGTACCCGAAGATACAGATCGACTTGCGCGACATGGACTCGGTCACCGTTGCGCGTGAACTGGATCGCGAACGTGCCGATATCGGGATTGGCTCACTATCTGAAGTTGAAGGGATGCGCCGCACAGAGTTGTTCAGCGATGCTTTTGGGCTGGTTTGTCGTAAAGATGATCCCTTGGCCAAAGACTGGGACAAGCTGTCATGGCGCACGATGGGGGATCAACCGATCATCGCAAATGGCTTGTGTAAACACATTTCAGATCCGGATTTTGCGACCATTCTTGCCCGTTCTCGACTGATGGTTCCCAATACGGCGTCCCTATTGGGTTTGGTACGGCAGGGCATTGGAATAACGGTGTTGCCACAGCTTGCGGTTGCCAATGTGCTTGATGAATTTGCGTTTTTGCCGCTTGCCGATGTGGAGGCTCGCAGGACTGTGCATCTGATGTCCCGGCCCAACAGTCTATTGATGCCAGCTGCGCGGGAATTTCTGAAGCTGATCACCGAGATGAAACGAGATGGTAGTTTGATCAAGGATGTAAAAATTCAGAAAGTCTGAAAAAGAATACATTTTTTTCAAAATGCCTAAATAACTTAATCGAGGTATCCTTTAAGTGCCCCGCGCCTGCGGCACTTACTCGAAAGGATACGTCATGCCCCATACCAATTTGAACTACATTGCCGGAGAATGGGTGGCGGGCGCCTCTGAAATTGAAAACCGGAACCCATCTGATCTCAGCGACCTGATCGGGATGTTCGCACAGGCCACGCCTGATCAACTGGAGGCAACGTTAGACCAAGCACAGCGCGCACAAGTCGAGTGGGCCGCCTACGGGATCGAACGGAAATACAACGTTTTGATGGCCATCGGTACCGAGGTGATGGCTCGTGCTGAAGAGCTGGGTACATTGCTGGCTCGCGAAGAGGGCAAGCCGCTAGCCGAGGGCAAGGGCGAGGTGTACCGCGCCGGCCAGTTCTTTACCTACTATGCCGCTGAAACTCTGCGCCAGATGGGCGACACAGCGGATTCAGTGCGGGACGGGATTGAGATTGATGTGCGCCGGGAGGCGATCGGCGTCGTGGCGGTGATCTCACCGTGGAATTTTCCGACGGCAACAGCGTCTTGGAAGATCGCGCCTGCATTGTGCTATGGCAATGCCGTGGTGTGGAAACCTGCAAATGTAACGCCTGCATCAGCCGTGGCTTTGGTCGAGATCATCGCGCGCCAAGATATCCCGAAAGGGCTGGTGTCGTTGGTGATGGGCGCGGGCAGGTCGATTGGCCAGCGGCTCGTTGAAAGCCCAAAAGTTGGCGCGATCAGCTTCACTGGCTCGGTTCCCGTGGGCAAGGGGATCGCTGCGAGTGCTATTCAGAACCTGACGCGCGTGCAGATGGAGATGGGGTCTAAGAACGCCCTGGCCGTGATGGACGATGCAGATATCGATTTGGCCGTCTCATTGGCCTTGGGTGGTGCGTTTGGAGGGACGGGTCAAAAATGCACGGCTTCGTCACGCCTGGTTGTCCATCGTTCGGTGCATGATCAATTCGTGGAAAAGCTGGTTTCTGGTGCCAAGGCGATGAAAGTGGGCCACGCGTTGGAGGCAGGCACACAGATGGGGCCCGTCGTCTCCGAACAGCAGTTGAAAGAGAACCTCGCCTATGTCGATCTTGCGGCTTCGGAAGGCGCAGAGCTGCTGTGCGGCGGTCAGCGGTTGGAGATGGCAACGGAAGGCTATTACATGTCGCCGGGAATCTTTGCGGGTACAAACAACGAAATGCGCGTCAATCGCGAAGAGATGTTTGCGCCATTGGCTTGCGTGATCCCTGTCGCCAGTTACGACGAGGCGCTGCATGTGGTCAACGACACCAACTTTGGCCTGACCGCCGGTATTGTGACCACCAATCTGGCTCGTGCAACGCATTTCCGGCGCAACGCGCAATCGGGGTGTGTAATGGTCAACTTGCCCACCGCTGGTACCGATTATCATGTGCCCTTTGGGGGGCGCGGCGACAGCTCCTATGGACCGCGCGAACAGGGGCAGACTGCGCGTGACTTCTACACCATCGTGAAAACCGCCTATATCGCCTCGGGCATGCCGCAATGATGCGCATTGATAACCTCCAATATGCAAATTGGTCGGAAAAGATCTTTCGCCAGATGCGCGAAGGCGGCGTCGATGCGGTGCATGTGACCATCGCCTATCACGAGACCTTTCGCGAGACCGTTCTAAACTTTGAGCAATGGAACCGTTGGTTCGAGCAATATCCCGATCTTATCATGAAGGGCCAATGGGCCCGTGATGTGGATCGTGCGAAGGCCGAGGGCAAAACCGCAATCTTTTTGGGATTTCAAAACCCCAGCCCCATCGAAGATGACCTTGGGCTGGTGGAAATCGTGCACACCCTTGGCGCGCGTTTTATGCAACTGACATACAATAATCAGTCCTTGCTCGCGACGGGTTGCTATGAGGCCGAAGACACAGGCATCACCCGCATGGGGCGTCAGGTGATTAAGGAAATGAACCGCGTCGGGCTTGTGGTCGACATGAGCCACTCTGCGGATCGCTCTACCATTGAAGCTGCGGAAATTTCCGAGCGGCCTATCGCGATCACCCATGCCAACCCCTATGATTGGTCCCCCGCACTGCGAAACAAGAAGGATGATGTGATCCGCGCCGTGACGGAAAATGGTGGGATGATGGGGTTTTCGGTTTATCCGCATCATCTCAAAGGTAAGTCCGACTGCACGCTCAGCAGTTTTTGCGAGATGATTGCGCGTGCGGCTGAAAAGTACGGTGCTCAACACCTCGGGATCGGCACAGACCTGTGTCAGGATCACCCTGATAGCGTGGTCGAATGGATGCGTGTCGGTCGCTGGAGCAAAGAGATCGACTATGGCGAAGGCTCCGCCACAGAACCGGGCTTTCCGCCGATGCCAAGCTGGTTCAACGACAATCGCGACTTTGGAAACATCGAAGCAGGTTTGCGCGCCACGGGGCTTAGCGACGGGGAGGTCGAAGGCATCATGGGGGACAACTGGCATAGGTTTTACGCGGAAAATTTCACACCACTGACCTAGGGAGGGGACAGCTATGAGGATCCAGACTGAGACATCAGGCGCAATTGAAAAACGTGACCCGGCACTGGTCATGCGGTTGTCACGCCTTGGCTCGTTTCACCAGTCCCGCCTGTCGTTTATGAGCGTTTTGATCCGCCGAATGATCCGCGAAAACTGGACCTTTTCCCGACCTGTTTTTGAGTTTGACGACAAGGGCGTTGGTCACGCGATCTATTGTGCGCACACCCCCCACCGCACCTATTCCTTGATCGCCTTTGGTCATGATCTGCCGCCCAAGCAACGCTCGGACCGGGTGATTGCAGAAGCTTGGGACAGTACGTTCACCCTTTTTGATGGCGTGCCGGATGCTGCCGACATTGCGCGTTTACGCAAGAATATTCCTCTGCAAGAGGCCGGCCGCGTAAGCGAAACGGAGCTGTCGGTGTCGCGCGCTAACCGCTCTGTACGGTTATGGAACCATGCCGTTTCGGCCCTTGCAAATGGCCAGCAACCGAACCCTGACGAGATTGCCAAGGTTGGGTATCTGATGCGTACAACCGCCGTCTATGGATCGGGCAAACTTGGCGCGGCGGACCATGAGATGATCGCCGATCGCTGTGAATGCGCCGCCCCGTTCCAGATCGAAATGTTGTCTGTTTTTCTGACCCGGACTTATGTGCGCGATTTGGTACAGCACATTGCGGACCTCAAGGGCGGGGAGGATGCCGTTACATTGGACCCGACCATTGCGCGCAGCCTCGGCATTGGCAATTCCACCGGACTTGGCATGGCACCCTTTCTGATCAATCACCCGATGCTGTTTAACAATTGGATTGCCGCACGCGAACAGGCGATTGCCATTGTCCGAAATCTGCCTTGTGCAACGGATGCAGAAGTTCAGACCTTTCGCGGGTTACTGAAGCGATCGCTGATCTCTGCCGACATCTGGCATTCTGCGCATGAGATTCAGATCAAGAAGTTAAAGCACCTGCGCAGCGATTTGAGAAAAATGGAAGACCACGTTGCACTGGCTGATTTGCACAGGACCCATCCGTGGGACCGGCTTTATCAATGGGCCGAAGCCAACTTGGGTGAGGATGCACAGGAATGTCTGGCCTCTTTGTTGCTGGAACCTTACGGCGCGCTCGTTGACGCTTTGTCAGATCAAATGTCGGACCGCGACACGCAAGCGTTTCGAATTGATGGCACCATGCGTGTCGACGAACTACGCGCAATCCTCGAACGCGCATATGGCTGGGCATTGGACATGAACTGGTCTGAGCAGCAGCATTGCGCGCGCGCCTGGTATGTCTCTGCCGAAAAGCTAGAGCCGCGCCTGGGCGAACGTTTCGAAGAACCCATTGCCCCTTACGAGCAGCCGCTGGCACCGGGTCGCGACGCGTCAGCGCTTTATACTGCACTGAGAGATGAGCAAGGGGAGGAGACTCTCGCGGCCTTCCTTCTGACCCACCCGGAGCATCGTCATAGCGTTCGCCGGGCACAGATTGTGGACCGCGCGCCCTATGCCGAAATTCGCGACAACACCATCGGGTCGGACCTGATGCCCATCGACATGCTGCGTTGCAAACTGTCCTTTTTCGGGGCCACTCACTTCGACCCGCGGTCTGATCGCTGGGTGAGGATTTGCATGTTTGGCAACGCGCCTTATCCCGAAGAACTGGCCACATCAGATGAATTCTGGCCTTACCCGTCGCCGGTGGCACGCCCATGACCTTTTCACTGAACGAGATCGAAGCGCTCGCCAAGAAGGCCGCACGTGGCGGCGGATATGATTGGGGCGTCGCCGAAGAGGCTGGCAAAGCGGTGCGCTGGCTTGCCTCCCATGGTCTGCCCGGCGCAGAGCTTTTGTCAGAACATTTGAGCATGCAAACCCTTGACGGGCCACCCCAAACCTTGGACGGCGACTGGTCTAGCGCGACCGGGGCTCTATGTCCGCTGACGGCTGGCATCACGCTGAACGATTGTGCCGATCGTCTGAGTGCCGGGCAAGGTCAAGGGATGCAAAATCCTGTCCATCCGCTCTTGTTTGTCCCTTTCGTTGCTTGGGCTGCAATACATATCAGCGCGTCGCTAACAGTGACCTGGGGCAGGGTGCGTGCAACGACGAATGGCTACGACTTGCTGATTGAAGGGCCCCAGGATGATCTGAGCGCAGCACGTTCCAGCGCCTTGAACGTCTCTATCGCAGAGGGGCATGTCGCGATGGTTGCTCCGGCCATGCGCGGGGCCGTCAGTGATAGGGCGTGGGCCAACCTCAACACATTTGCACAGCGTACCTATGCGCCTGCGACAGAAGCCTCACGAATATTCGGTGCGGGTGCGGGCACCACCGACAACGATTGAAATGAAACAAGAAAGCCCACAGTCAAAGCGCCTTTTGCTGCGGGACATCAAAAAACGGCGCAACCTAAGAAACAGGGGACCTGAAATGTCTATAAAACCACCCTTTACCGAGTTGGAGATCGAAAAGGCTCCATCCGGGTTTTACGAAGGCTACAGCCTTCCTATAGCATTGATCAGTAAGGCGATTATGGTCGCTCTGGTCGTCTGGGCGCTTGTCTGGCCCGGCAATGCCAGTCGTGTTCTATCTGCAGTGAACGGCAGTTTGTTGAATGGCTTCAACAGCTTTTACATTATCTCTGTTGGTATTTTCGCCTTCTTCTTGTTCGTCCTGGCTCTGTTGCCAGCAACGGGCAGCAAGAAGCTCGGCACCGCTGAAACGGTGCCAGAGTTTTCGAACTTCTCTTGGTTCTCAATGATGTTCGGCGCAGGTCTGGGTGTCGGGCTGATGGTCTTTGCGACCGCCGAACCGCTCGGCCTTTGGGGATCAAACCCCGTCGTGCTCTCTGGTGTCGTGGCCGCAAACTCACAGGAGGCGGTGCAATCCGCCTATCGCTACACGTTCCTTCACTATGGGTTCCACGCTTGGGCGATCTATGTGCTGACAGGTCTGTCATTGGCTTATTACGCCTATACCCGCGAGATGCCATTGACGATCCGGTCCGCTTTGACGCCGCTTTTGGGAAAGGCCGCAAACGGCTTTCTGGGCCACTTGGTTGACGTCCTTGGCGTGGTGGCCACGATCCTGGGCGTGTCCGTCACCATCGGTTTTGGCGTTAGTCAGTTCGTTGACGGGGTCTATGCCGTATCCGGTATGGAGTGGCTGATGAATGGCGATGCAGAAGCACCTAAACCAAGTACTGTGGGGTTGATTGCGGCCTTGCTGGTGATCATGGGTCTGTCCATCCTGTCAGCGGTGTCTGGTGTAGGCCGAGGGATCAAATACCTTTCGAACCTCAACTTGGTTCTGTCGGTGATCTTGCTCTTGACCTTCGTAGTCTTCGGTTCGTTCTTCTTTGCGATAACGCAGTTCGGTGCAGGTCTGGTCGACTATATTCTGCACTTTGTTCAGATGTCCTTTGGAGCCTATGGCCCTCAATCCCCAGAGGCCTTTGCGTCCGCGCTTCCTGAGGCGGCGCAAGCGTTGCCCGCGGAAGATATTGCGGCAATCTATGGTTCGGCAACGTCCCCTTGGGGGTCGCTGTCAGGCTTCACCGAAGGACTCCCGGCTTCCGCAGCGGATTTGAACGCCGAGGCGATCTATATCGCTGGTGAACAAGGTCGTCAGTTCGGATGGCAAGCAGGTTGGACCACGTTTTACTGGGCGTGGTGGATTGCGTTCTCGCCTTTTGTTGGCTTGTTCCTAGCGCGTATCTCGAAGGGGCGCACCGTGCGTGAGTTCATCTTTGGCTGCGTAATCGCACCTGCCATCGTGTGTTTCTTGTGGATGACTATTCTGGGCGGAACAGCGATCGACCTAGAATTGAACGGCGACGCCGCTGGTTCCTTGATCGGTGCAACCAACACAGCTAAATTGTTTGCCACGCTTGAGCAAATGATCTCTGGCGGGTTCCTGTCGGCCATCACCATTATGTGTGTTGTCCTGATTATGACGTTCCTTGTGACGTCGGCGGACTCAGGTATCTTGGTGATGAATACCATCATGTCTGGTGGTGAACAGGAAACTGGCATCAAACACCGTATCATCTGGGGGTTGATCCTGTCGGCGGTGATTGGGGCTCTGATCATCGCAGGCAATAGCGGTGCGGAGGCTAACCCCTTCGGAGCGTTGCAAAACGCGATGATTATTGGGGCTTTGCCGTTCACGATTGTCATGGTGTTCATGATGATTGCCCTGGTCAAAGCGCTGTACCGTGACAGTGTCAGGACCAAGCTAGGTTAG